>JAUYAO010000052.1 GCA_030692565.1 Nitrospira sp. | reverse complement strand
TCCCCCCAAACCGATCACAATTCCACTCATTGGCACACGTATCGGCCACACCCTTCGGCGGCGGACCGAATCGCTGCTGGTCCTGCCGTGAATCTACGTCTTGTCACGCATGGTCAGCCATTACTCGGACAGGCTCCTAGGCCCTCCTCTCGAGCAAGCGAGTCAGAGTGTGAACGGATCTTGCGAACGGGCTCACATACAAGCTCCGAACAGTCTCAAACTCACGAGGCGCGGCATCGAGCAGCCCGACCTGCAGAACCTCAGGGTGCCCAGGATGATAGTGGGTGCCGAACAAGCCATCCCAGATCGACAGCTTGACACCGAAATTCTTATTCCAATGGCGAGGATCGACGCTGTGATGGATCTGATGGTGCGATGGACTCATGAAAAGCCGATTGAACACCGGACCATAGGAGAACCAGATATGCGAATGGCGCAAATGAGTACCCAACAGAGCCAGCACAAAACCAACGATACTCACACCGAAAACCATCGTGATCTGCTGATCACGACCAAGAATGTTCTCATAGAAGACCGCGGAAAGCCCGACTGCCGGGGCCTGCAACATTGCGAAACCGATGATCTCCACGGGATGAATCCGATACGCTGCCGCAGGGGTCAGCACCTCGACCGAATGATGTACCCGATGAAAAGCCCACAGCACCGGCACCTTATGGAACAGCACATGGGCACAATAGTTGATCAAGTCGTGCAGCAGGAGAAAACCAGCGGCCGCAATGACGATCGCAGTCGGAGAAAGCGAACTGGGTGGCTCCCATCCCAGATGCCCGACCAATACCCATGTGATCACTTTTGCTCCCAGCAGCCCGATCCCTGTCATGATGGGGACATAGATCAGAAACGTCAGCACGATATCGATGGCCGCGAACCGGAAATCCAGCAGAGTCGACCGATGACGATACAACCGAGCGGGAAAGGCAAACTCTCGAAATGACACGTCCGCCAAGCGGCCTGCTCGTTTCGCCAATACATAGATCGCCCAGGCGAGGGCCAGGCTGGAAAGCAGATACGGCCAAGCCAATCCGTTTGAGAGATTGATAAAGACCCGAGGGATCTGTCCGACGGCTGCCTGAAAACTCGACCAAGAAAGGAAAGACGCAAAAAGGTACTCCCCAACCCGTTCGACAAACCAGATGAACGTCTCAATCATGATGGCCCCCGACTTCCACACCTGTGACAGAGGGATGCCAGAATCGATCCACGGTGCTCCTCTGTCCGTCCCTCATCCTTTTCACCCTCACACATCGCCCGGTCGAGATGGGTTGGCTGGCTTGATTCAACCGGCCAACCCATCCACACTGCGCGTCTTCTGCCTATGGCACCATAGGGCAAGACTAGTCGGCGCAGGCGGCATCCGCCGCCTTCTGGCACTGCTCCTTGTACTTGACCCCCGTCACATCGCGCAGCAATTCATGCGCGACCAACACGGGTTCTGAGTACGATTCCTTCTTCCGTTGTTCCATGCTTCTTCACCCCCTTTCGTTCTTTAGAGTCCCTCATGACCAGGTGCGTCACGAGAGCGTATCCACAGTTTTCTTGCGCAGCACAATTCCCAGACTTACCGCTAAGCCCCCGCGCCGGCCGACTACGCCGCAGATCGGGCTTCAAGCAGCGGACGGATCAACGTGGGCAGATCAAGGATGTCCCGGCCAAAGTGGAGCCGATAGCAATCGACCTGCTGAACCAGCTTCGACAACGCCTGAAACTCACGGCGGGCCACGGCTTGGTCGTAGACCAGGAGGCCTTGCGGCATCAGGGCTTCTAGCGCGCGGCTCTTGGGCAGCGGTTCCAGACAACTATGCGGCATATCAACTACGTGCGGGAACATGATCATGGCCGGCGTGCAGGAGCGGCCGATGGACTCGGCATAGAGGTCTTCAGGCTGAAAGTGTTTCTTCTGAACCCCTTGTTTCAACAGGCCGGGGGGCGCATTGCGCAACTCAGGGAAAAACTCGATCGTCCGGTCCGTCACATCGATCTTCATGGGAAAGGCCAGCAGTTCCATCTGCGTGCCCCGATCGCGCAGCAAGGGATAGTCGTCCGACAGGTAGCGGAACCCCGAACGCAGGAGCGAGAGAAACGACGTGGTTTTCCCCTGGCCGCTATAGCCAGGAATCAAGATGCCTTGCCCCTCATACTCGAGCGCCGTCGCATGCACGGTATAGAGGCCGTTGCGCTTCAGCAGCTCAGCGAGCGCGAAATGGAGAAAGCTCGTCCGTACATCGGGATGCAGCGCATCGGGCCTGATGAAGTAGCCCTCCACCAGATTCCGGACGCCGTCGATCACCAGCACACCCTGATCATGAAAGTCGGCAATGAGCCGGTTCCCGTCCTGCACGATCTCGCATTGCCACAACGCACGCACCGCATCCCCCAAGGAAGGCCGCTCCCCTGAAAACAACACCTTCGAGTCCGCTGACATCGTCACCGGCACCTCAGCTCGACTGGCCACCTCGTCAAACTGGATCGTCAGCACCGGCGCTCCCTGCGCCACGTCCGTCTGGAAATGCCGGAGGAAGGTGAGTGTCGGCTCGACAAATGCGGGAACGGACGTCCGAAACCGGAGGTCGAGGCCATGACAATTGAAGAGATAGTCGCCTGTCGTGATCGTTGCGCTCATTGCATCCCTCATCTGGTTAGCTTCCGCCCTCTCTCTCGATTGCCACAAGCTGGCCGGCCTTTTCAGGCCGGTCAGCCCATGGGCAGACCAACGACCTTAGTTTCCCACTACGTCTACAACCTTGTCGCTCGTCTTCTCCTTGTACTTCTGACCCGTCACATCGCGCAGCAATTCATGCGCGATCAACACGGGCTCTGAGTACGATTCCTTCTTCTGTTGTTCCATTGTTCTTCACCCCCTTTCTATTGTTAAAAGTCCCTCGTGACTCAGATGGGTCACGAGGGCGAATAGATCATCGGCGATCCGCTCCGGCGGAGCGTCGAACCGCCCGCACAGCGCCACGTGGATCGCCTGAAGGGATAGACTTCCGTTGCAGGCCTCCCAGATCGCACTGCCAACCCGATTCAAGGTGTAGTAGCGGCCGGTCCCCAAGTGGAGCAACACCGTTTCGCCGTCCAGCGTCGTTCCCTGGACATCCTGATTGGGGCGCGGCACCGCCGACAGGAGGTCCTGACGGGTATCTTGCCGGCCGCGTTCAATCTGCTGCTGCTCTCCTTCTGACAGGACGGCACGAGCCGCTTCGGCCAGCTGCGCGGTCGTCGCGCTACCCGCCGGCGATGCTTGTCCGGGCTCGGACTTCACGGTCATATCCGGTCTCAAATCGGCGGTGATAAACGGTTGTCTCCCCATGATGACGCTCCCTTCGTTGTGACTCGACGTGTCCGCACACCTTACGCCCGTCCGGCACAGAGCAAATCGGCCAAGGCATCGCCGATCCGCTGACCCGTATAGTTTTCGAAAAAGGTAAACCCCGGGCTGGTATTGACTTCGAAACAGTAGTAGGCGCCATCCGGCGTCCGGCGAAGATCGATCCCGCTCAGGCTCAATCCCAGCCCCTTGGCGAGATTGAGACAGCGGGCTTGAACGCTCGACTCCAATTCGACCGCTCGCATGGTGCGCTGCTTGTCCTCGCGCTCGGCATAGCGGTAATCCGCCCCGTCCGACAATACCTCCGTCGCGAACAGCCGGTCTCCGACCGTGTGGACACGTAAGTCTGCGCCGGGAATGGTTTCCTGTAGTTGGACCGGGCAGGTCCGGATCTGTTCCAGACGAGGAAAATCAGCAGGCGTGAGCGGCCGCACGATCGATCGCTCCGCGCTGATGGATTTGTAGATGACGCGCCCCTGACAGTCGTCATAGAAGCGGCGCGCTTCCTCCGGCACCATCGTGACCAGCGTCTTCGGGACCAGGAAGCCATACTGCTCGATCAACCGCTGCTGATAGGGCTTCGACATGTTCGTGTGTCCGGGCTGGCGCCGGTTGACGACCAGGACCGGAAGACTTTCGGCGAATTCCCACAGCGTCGTCGCCACCATCCGCTCGCGCGGCGTCGAGGCTGAACGGGCGCCGACTCCGCGGAGATACACGGCTTCGATGCTTGCCGCATCAATGACCCGCTGGCCAAGCCGAATGCGTCCCACCACCCGGCCGCCGTCGGTAGACCAGGAGACATCCCAATCCTGTCCGTCCGACTCCGGATGGACAAGCATGAGGTCAGCGTTCCGGACTGCAAGTCGGGCACACACGTTCGCGAGCACCGGATCGGCCATCGGCCCCATGAGAAGAATCATGATGCGAAAGACTCCTGAGTTCGGAGAGATGTTTGAGCAGATGTTCTACGATCTGCTGCTGGGCATCCTGCGGACAGCGCCAGAAATTCGGCGCACTGCTGATATCGAGACACGCGATTCCCCCGTCATGGGTGATCACAATCTGGCACTCGGCGAAGCTGAGCCCCAACGCGCGCACGAGACGAAGACACTGCGCGGCATGAGCCGACCGCACCTCCATCGGCTGCGGCACGGCCTCAGTGGGACGAAGCACCGTGGCGACCACTTCCTCTCCAGCCACATAGACTGTCGCCTGTTGCCCCGGTGGAATCGCTTGGAGTGATACCGCCTGCTGCTCCATGACCCGGCGGATCTGCTCGCCCCCATCGTGCGAATGGAGAAACCGCCCCGGCTCAACCGACCCCAGCGGCTTGAGATAGGCCGACTCGCCCCAGGTCATAAATTGTTGCAGCGCATCGGCCTGACTTGACGTGCAGCGGGAAGCCGGAAGGAGAAATCCATGATCCTGAGCGAGCTGCGCCAGCAATGGGCTCCCCGAAAGGAGCGTGGGCCTCCCGCCGGGCATCGGTCGGTTGACCACGGAACAGGGCATGGCATTCAGGAAGGCCAACCAGGCCGCCGTGGCTTCCTTCGTCACATATTGGCCATCAGCGTCCGAGAGCCCTTCAAGATCCAAACGGAGAGGGAAAGGGAGACGAGCGAAAATCCCGGTCAAATCATCGAGAGGAATCGTCCGGCCGTCGATCTCCAGGAATCCTGGAACGACCGCTTCTCCGGCCACGACCGGCCAATCGAGCAGGATCTTATCCAGAAGTTGCACGGGCTCCACCCAGAAGACATCTCCACCCGTCCGTTGGGCCTCCCGATGGGCCAACGTCGCCCAGGGATCGGTCGAATCGGCAAGAATGAGAATCACGAAGGGTGACTCCTCTCCGGCGCCTAAGATTGTAGAATTGCTGTTTCGGATACAGTACGGCGCGCCACGTCTTCGAGAAGAGTAGCCCCGGCCTGACGTTCTGCCTAGATCACTAGAAGCGGGGGCCTCCCCCTACGTAAGTCCGTCCGTAGCACTACATACGCCGGAACATTTGGCCGGGAGGGTAAACCGCAGGCACGACACAACAAGCCACGCTATTCAAGCCTGCCAAAGGAAAGGAGCGATCAAGGGGGAGAGACTATTGGTAGTGTTGCGCTTGCGTGAGGAATAACGAGGCATAGAGGCCTTGGCGGCTCATCAAATCATCATGCGTTCCCTGTTCCACGATCTGGCCTCGATCCACCACGAAAATCCGGTCAGCCATTTTCACCGTGGACAACCGATGACTGATTAAAATCGCCGTCCGTCCTTGTGCGAGTTCGTGGAACCGTTCGAACAGCTCCGCCTCCGCCTTCGCGTCCATGGCACTGGTCGGTTCGTCGAGAATCAGGATCTGGGAATTGCGGAGAATGGCCCTCGCCAGCGCCACCTTCTGCCATTCCCCGATACTCAGCTCATGCCCCCCGTCGAATAACTTACCCAACAAGGACTCGTAGCCCTTCGGCAAACGCTCGATGGCCTCATGGACCCCGGCCTGCCTGGCGGCCTGCACGACCACCGGAAGTGCAACCTCCGACGCATTGGCCCCCAACGTGATGTTGTCTTTGGCGGAAAACTGAAACTTCACAAAGTCCTGGAAAATCCCGCTGACCGCCCCGCGGACATCGGCGATGGCGTAGTCACGCAGGTCCGTCCCGTCGATCGTAATACGACCGCTCGTGGGATCGTAGAGACGACACAACAGCTTCACCAGCGTGGTCTTCCCTGCGCCGTTGGCTCCGACGAATGCCACATGCTCGCCGGGCTTGATCGTAAAGGTGAAGTCGCGGACGGCCACCCGTTCTTCGTGGGGATATTGAAACGAGACCTGCTCGAACGTAATCCCCTGCCCGAGCGAGGCAGGAAACGGTCGAGGCTTGACCGCTTCGGGCAATTTCGAGCGAATCGCCAGGAATTCGTTCAGCGTCGTCAGAAAGAGATTGCTCTCATACAAATTCGACACACTCCAGCCCAGCCCTTCGAGAAACCCCGAGGCCCGCTGAATAGCCTGAAAAAACATGACCAGATCGCCCACAGTCAGAAGCCCGTGAAACGTTCGCACCGCCACGAAACTGTAGACCCCGAACACTCCGGCCACCCCCACAATCTGCGCAGCCAACCCGGCAAACGCCCACCGGCGCTCTAAGGCGATCCGCTCCCGGCGCAGCACCGTTCGCGCATCGCGGAACCATTCCCGCAACCGGGGGCCCAGGTCGAACAGACGCACCTCTTTGGCCGCGGTGGCCTGGGTGAGCAGCATGTTGACGTACCAGGCCTTCCGTTCCAGTGGCGTGCGCTCGCGCTCCCAGGCAAACAGCCGGTTGGACTGTTGCAGGCGGACAAAGAAATACGGAATCGCCGTCAGGGCCAGGACCGGAATGACCGCCCAATGCAACCACCAGAGAATGCCCGCCATCGCCAACAGCGAGATGCCATCCTGGAAACATTGCAAGAGCGCGTTGAGAATCGCGGTGGGACGATACGGCGCTTCCTGCTGCGCGCGATGCAGCGTATCTTGGTACCGCGCGTTCTCGTAATACTCGAGGTCGACCTCGACGGACTTCGCCTGCAGCAGCGCATGCATATGATCGGTGACGACTTGGGCATGGATCCTGGAGATCAGGGAGGCGACAACCGTAAGGATGGCGCTGATCACTGCGGCACCTGCCAGGCCCGCGAGAATCGTCGTAATTGGGGCCAGCGAGGCATCCTGCGCGGGAGCCTTGAGCCCCTCCGTCACCGCATCGATCAACAGTTTGGTCAGATACAGCACGGCCAAGGGAAGCAGCCCCTGGATCACCCGTACGACAATACTGCCAACTGCGAGACTCGGACTGCTCTGCCAGACAAACGAGAGGGCATACCGCAGTGTCTGGAGAAAGGGACGTATGCGGAGCAAAAGACTATTCATGGAAATCGGTTGCGTATGGACTCATATCAGACCGCCGCCGTCGTCCCATTCCGGGGGCACACTGGCGGCGCCTGCCCACGGTTGACCGGTTGATCGGAAGGGAATGAATAGGTGACGGTAAAACGCTGCCAATGCTGGCCGGGCTCGTGAAACGGCTGACGATCGAGCGTCAACCAGGCATGGCCATCGAGTCCGGACCCGTCCTTTCTGACCCCGCAATGAAACGACACCGAATACCCTGATCGTGTGGCGAACCAATACAACGCCAACGACCGGGGAAAACAATTCCCCTTCGCATTGTAGGGGAAGAGTTGGAGCCAGCGGTCCACATAGTAGACGAGGTCCTCGAACCGCGACGAATCCGGCGTCCCGGAGAGAGCGCCAGGGGCCAGCCGCTTCAGCACAGCCGGAAGGTTCTCGCCGCGCAGTCGGAGACGAATTCGGGACACGATCACCGCCACCTGCAGCAGCATCCAATATTTTCTTACGACTCGCTTCATCGCGGGCTCACTGGAAGAAATCGCCCGGCCCATTCCAGCCATCGCCGCCGCCCCGGACCTGCCGGAGAGGTCGCCCAGCCTTCGCCGAACGTGGAGGAGTGACGGCCCGACCTGAATCGGCTCGACGAAACCATCAGCCTCCGTGCTCCACCCACCGATTGATCGCGCCTCGAATTGAAGAGGGAACCAGATTCCTTAACGCTCGCTGGCACGGCCGAACGAGATGAGCCAATCGCGCGAGCCCCCTGCCACGGGAAAACCAGCGTGGCGGATTCTCTACTATTGAAGAGCCGTCCCGGCACAGCACCAGGCCGAATCGACACCGTTCCCACCAGGTATCTTTCAACGTCAAGTAGAACGCCACGGCCTGCTCCTCAGTGACGCCCTCTCGTGGACTCGCCAAGAGACTAGCCGGCATGCGCTCGGACAACATCCGGACATCGGCATCGGTCGAATAGCGGGCAAGAATAGAGTCCGGGACGGGCGCATCCAGCACACGATGAGCCAATGCCAATCCCATGTGCATCAATCGCTGGCAATGCCAGGCCGTTGCATTCGCAAAGATCCGCTCCCAATCAAGGTCCGGGTGTGAGCGGAGCACTTCGGCGACATCGCACACCCACTTGAGCTGCTCCCAGGCATGCTTCGATCCATGCACGCAGAGAAGAATCAGAAGCTCCTCCGGCGCCAACCCTTGAACAGTCGACTTCCCCAGCATCACCGGCGACCGATGCGCCCAGAACTCCGGACGATCCAGTTGAAAGGCAAAATGCTGATGTGCCATCACCCACTGAAGATCGACCCGAAACAGGCTGCGCTTCTTGATAAACACATGATAAGGCCCCTCTTCGTGCTCCGCTTCCGCAGGGTCTGTCGACGGATCTTTCCGTTCATAACCCTGGGCGATCAACACGGCTTGCGCGGCCCCGATCGCAGATTCAGGAATCAGGAGATCGAGATCGCTGAAATCGCGGAGCGTCAGATCGCCATAAGCAGACACCGCTAACGTCGCGCCTTTGATCGGAACAACCGGCACGCTGCGCGCGGCAAATGCGTCACACAGACCTCCCAGCTCCTGGGCGAGCGATCGATTCAGCATGGCACAGGCTTGCGTCTTTTGACGCAGCTTCGTCAACGTATCGGCCGGCACAAGAGCCGGACAGAGGGTCGACAGATTCCGGTGGAGCAACGGAAGCACACCGTGAGAGGCGGCGAGGTCCAGCAGTAGTCCCCAATCAAGAGGCTCCTGGACCCGCGAGCAGATGCACGCGCGCAGTTCCTCGGTGACGCATGTTCGGGCGCACCAGATCAGCAGCTCTCCTTCAGGCGACCAGGGAAACTGTCGCGGTTCCTTCATCGCCCCTTCTCCAGCAACGGAGTAATCAGGTTCGGCAAGTCCAGAATATCGCGGCCGAAATGCAGCCGGTAACAATCGACCTGCTGCACAAGTTTCGCCAGCACCTTGAATTCACGCCTGGCGACCTCTTGATCGTACACCAGCAGGGCTTGCGGCAAGAGCGCTTCCAATGCCCGGCTCTTAGGAAGCAACTCGAGGTGGCTTTGCGGCGCATCCACCACATGGGGAAAGAGCACCAGGGCCGGCTGGCAGCGCTCCCCGACCGCCGTGGGATAGAGATCTTCGGCATAGAAGAATCGTTTGGGCACACCCGGATGGAGTACCTGCTCTGAGGCCGCTCTGAGTTCCGGGAAAAACTGCACCGTGGCGTCCGTCACGTTGATCTTGATCGGAAACGGCAACACCTCCACGTGGGTCCCCGAATCCTGGAGGAGCGGATGGTCGTCCGACAGATAGCGATAGCCCGACCGAAGCAAGGAGATAAACGAGGTGGTCTTCCCCCGTCCGCTGTTACCGGGAATCAAGATGGCTCGCCCGTTGTGTTCCAAGGCCGTCGCATGAATCGTATAGAGCCCGCGCCGCCGCAGCAGTTCGATGAGCGCCAGGTGAAACAGATATTCAATGAGATTCGCGGGCAGGCGATCGGGATTGATCAGATACCCCTCAGCCCGGCTCTGCGCGCCGTCGATCACCAGGACCCCGATGCCATGAAACTCCGCGATCAGAAGCCCCTGATCTAGCAGCACATCATAGGGCAATCCGGTGGCCCGCCGATCTCCGATGGCCTCGCCCGTCCCGGAGGCCAGTTGGCGAGCCGAGGCAGAAATAGTCAGAGGCACGTCGACGCGACACTTCACCGAGTGAAACCGAATAGTCAGTGGCGCAGCGGCTTCGATTGAGTCGCGCCGAAAATGCCTGAGCATCTCATGCACCGGGGCAGCTAGGACCGGCGCTTCCGTCGCATATCTCACCGACATGCCATAGAGAGAAAAGAACGACTCGACCATCGTCATCTCAGCCACATCGTGATTCATCCGATCCTCCGCAACATTCTTTCCAACCCACACTCCATACTATCCAAGGGAAAGGACTGGCCGATCCTCGCGAATCGGCCAGCCCATTAGACCGCTACGCCACTTCTTGGCACTGCTTACCACATCTGTAGCCGGATTGACCCGCCGTGATGTCGCGCAGCAACTCGTGCTTCACAACCATCGGCTGGACGTACTGCTCTTTCTTCTGTTCCATGTGTTCTTCACCTCCTTTCCTGTTGAAGTAGCCCTTCCTGGATCAATTCATTGACCAGGGCGACGAGATCGTCGAGGGCTCGCTCGGGCGCGACATCAAACCGGTCACACAAGACCGTATGGATGTCGCGCAAGCTGGTATGGCCGGTGCAATGCTCCCAGATGACACTGCCTAATTGATTCAAGGTGTAGTAGCGCCCGCTGCTCAGATCGAGGAGGACGGTTTCTCCATCCATCGTTGTGCCCTGCACGTCCGGGTTCGGCCGCAGCACGGTGTGATCCAGTTGCGCCCGGTCGATCGTAGCCGCTCCCGTTGTCTGTGCATTCGCGTGGTCGGCCATAGCCCCTCCTTCTCGGTCATCGATGGTTGCGCCGGTCGTGTGGGTTACCCTCAGCGCCTGTTTCAAGAAAGGTAGCCTGAGACCGGCCATCTGCCTAGACCCCCAAAGGCCTGGGAGCCTCCCCTACCTTGGTAGGTACACGGCGGCACCCGCCGGAACGAGTGGATTTCCGGCTGTATCAAATCCGGCGTGCAATAGCCTGACAGGTCTCGTGAATCTAGGGGAAAGCTGGAACCAGGGGGGCTACGAGGGGCGAATTCATCCGGCACAACAACACGGGCAGGCTGCAAAAAGAAAGGCTGGCCGGTCCATGCGAACCGGCCAGTCCCTCAGACCGCTACTCGAGGCACTTCCCGACGCAGCCGTTGATGCCCGACTGGCCCGCCGTGATGTCGCGCAGCAACTCGTGCTTCACGACCACCGGCTGGACATACTGCTCTTTCTTCTGTTCCATGTGTTCTTCACCTCCTTTCTTGTTGAAGTAACCCTTCTCGAATTAGTTCATTGGCCAAGGCCACCAGATCGTTGAGGGCTCGCTCTGGCGCCACCTCAAACCGGTCACACAAGACGCCATGAATCTCACGGACGGTCTGAATACCCGTGCAGTGCTCCCAGATCACACTGCCCAATCGATTCAAGGTGTAATATCGGCCGCTGCTCAGATCCAGCAAGACCGTCTCCCCATCCATCGTCGTACCCTGGACATCGGGACTTGAGCGCAAAACGGTTTTGTCCAACTGGGTCGGATCAAGCACGGGAACTCCTTCAGAAGATGGCGATGGTAGAGGAATCTCCGGCATGGACCACTCCTTCACTGCTTCCAAGCGATGCGGGCCCGTGATTCATACACCCGTCGCTCTTGATCGGACGCTCTCCATTCTCGACATGGGTTGGGAATAGAACCGTCGGATCGAAACGGACGGCTACTGGAGGAAACCGGCGGGCTGGACTGACGCCTGACAACCATCGAAAGAATGCCTCTTCGAAACCGGAAGCGGGACAGGACAATCCCCAACGGGACAGCCGAATAAAGAGGAGTGGAGAGTATACTCTAATGACAGCACATCACACCCCCCCCCCCTAAAGAGGGATTGGACGCCCCAACAGGCCGGTCAGTTTTGAACGAGGCTATTCCGCCACGGCTGCCAGAAAGCGGCATCATCACCCTGATTCGGACAGAAGCATGGGATGGGGAACGGCAGACACCGACAAGGAGGACTTTAGGGGGTGGCAACTGAATAGGGTGATGGCTAAAATCTTCTATGGGGAAGAGGAGGAAGCGTCGCTCTGATTCAGCATCTCTTCAAGTTGAACTTTGGCATTGCCTTCGAACCGAACAAATTCAACGCCGAACCGATGATCCCGTTGCCAGCGAACCGTTGCGATGGCGATGTCGATGGGACTCCGTGCACCGGACAGATGAATATGCACACGGAAATGGGCACCGATTTGGGCATGCAGATCTGAATCGATCTCGCCGCCGGTAATGGTGAGATTCGTCATCGTCCCGCTTCCGTTGCCCCCCTCGCCGCTCAAGCTAACAGGGTAGTTCACTTCGATCCTCGGCCGACCGCGTTCATGCATATCGAAACACCCTCCCGCGAGGCACAGGTGATAAAATGACCGCCTACATCAACTTCCGTGGGTCGGCCGTTGGCTCAAATAGCCCAAGCTGCATCTCTTCTGCACGGGTAAAGGCGATCGGATACTGTTCGGTGAAGCAGGCATTACAATATTGCGAAGGCACACCCGGCGCCGATTGCAACATGCCATCCAAACTCAGATAGGCCAGCGAATCCGCAGTAATGTATTTGCGGATTTCTTCGGTCGAATGATTCGATGCGATCAGTTCCTTTTTAGTCGGCGTATCGATGCCGTAGAAACAGGGCGAGATGATCGGCGGGGAGCTGATCCGCATATGGACCTCTTTCGCGCCGGCATTCCGCAACATCTTGACGATCTTCCGGCTCGTCGTCCCGCGTACCAGCGAATCATCGACCACCACCACCCGTTTGCCCATCAGTACCTCAGGAACCGCGTTCAACTTCACTTTGACGCCGAAGTGGCGGATGGATTGTTCCGGTTCGATAAAGGTCCGGCCGACATAGTGATTACGAATCAACCCCGTCTCGAAGGGGATCCCCCCGCCTTCGCTATAACCGAGCGCGGCCGGCACGCCGGAATCCGGCACGGGAATCACGATGTCCGCTTCCACCCAAGATTCCTTGGCCAATCGACGACCTAATGCCTTCCGCGTCGAATAGACCGCATTCGCACCATAAATTCGGCTATCCGGCCTGGCGAAATAGACATACTCGAATACACACATCGCCGGATCGACTTTAGGAAACGGCCGGTGACTGTCGATCCCTTGATCGCTCAACACCACGAGCTCGCCGGGCTCGATCTCGCGAATGTATTCGGCATCCAAGAGATCGAACGCGCAGGTCTCCGACGCCACCACCCAACTCCCCCGCACACGCCCCAAGCACAGCGGACGCAGGCCATGGGGATCGCGCACCGCAATCAACCCGTTATCCGTCATCAAGACCAGCGAGAACGCGCCCCGCACCTGATTCAACGCGTCCATGACGCGCGCCAGGAACGTGCTGGCCCGGGAATGGGCGATCAGATGGATGATGACTTCGGTATCGGACGTGGATTGAAAGATCGCACCGTAGGCTTCGAGTTCGTTGCGCAAGACCTGGGAGTTGATCAGATTGCCGTTGTGCGCCAGGGCCAGATTCCCGAAGGCGAAATTGACGTTGAAGGGCTGGACGTTTTTGAGATCGTTTCCGCCGGCCGTGGAATACCGATTGTGGCCGATGGCCATCCGTCCCGGCAGCTTCTCCAGCGTCGTCTTATTGTAGATATCCGCGACCAGCCCCATCCCCTTCTGGATGTAAAACTGTTCGCCGTCGCCGGACACGATGCCCGAGGCTTCCTGTCCACGATGTTGCAAAGCATAGAGTCCTAGATAGGTCAGATTCGCGGCTTCTTCGTGGCCGAAGATGCCGAACACGGCACATTCGTCGTGAAACTTGTCCGGCGAGATAATCGGAAGTTCTTTGTGCATAGTCGTACGAACCAGCTTATTCCTGGCTCAATCTCCGTTCCAGCGAAAGGCCCCAGCGATCGGCAATGGTCGCGACCGGGAGATCAATCGTCTTCGTCGTCGACCGTTCGTCTCCAACGTAAATGACCAGCGCCGCGCCCCCCACGGCTCCGACGACGGCAGCGGGAACGCCCAACCGCTGCGCCTGCTCCAGAATCGCCTGCCGTTGAGCCGGTTGTGCCGATACGATAATCCGTGACTGGCTTTCACCAAACAACATTGAATCGATCCTCTGGCGGCCAGGCGTTAATCGTACCACAGCCCCGCGCGTCTGATCCGGCCCGGACATGCAGCATTCGGCCAGCGCCACGGCGAGTCCTCCATCGGAGCAATCGTGGGCGGACTGAACGAGCCCGGAACGAATCAGCTGCAGCACGCAACTCTGCACCGCCTGCTCCGTCTCCAGATTCAGATACGGCGGAGAGCCCTGCTCGCGCGAATGCTGGACTTTCAGATATTCCGACCCGCCCAGATCCTCCCGCGTCGTCCCGAGCAGAATGATATCGTCGCCTTCGTTCCGGAACCATTGCGTCATCGTCTGATCGGCGGATTCGATGAGCCCTACCATCCCCAGCATCGGCGTGGGATAGATCGAGAGGCCGTTGGTCTCGTTGTAGAAGCTGACATTGCCGCTCACGATCGGAATCTTGAAATGCTCGCAGGCATCCTTCATGCCCTCGATCGCCATCACGAACTGCCACATGATGTCGGGGCGTTCGGGGTTGCCGAAATTCAGGCAGTCCGTCAGCCCGATCGGCTCCGCGCCGGAACAGGCGAGATTCCGCGAGGCTTCTGCCACCGCCAGCCGCGCCCCTTCATAGGGATTGAGCAGACAGTACCGGCTGTTGCAGTCCACCGTCATCGCCACCGCTTTGTTCGTGCCCTTAATACGCACGACCGCCGCATCCGAGCCGGGCCGCACCATCGTATTCGTCCGCACCATGTGGTCGTACTGCTCGTATACCCAGCGCTTGCTCGCGATCGTCGGGGACTCCAACAACGCCAGCAAAGCCGCATTCGCATCCTTCACATCGGGCAACGCGTCGTAATTCAAATTCGTGAGCATGTCCTGATAGCCGGGCGGCGAAAAGGGGCGTTCATAGCGCGGCCCGTCATCGGCCAGCGATTTCGCCGGAATCTCCGCGACGACTTTGCCTTGATCGAGTACGCGCAGAATACCGCTGCCTGTGACCTTCCCGACCACCGCCACATCCAGATCCCACTTCTTGCAGATCCGGATGCACTCCTCTTCCTTGCCGGCCTTCGCCACCATCAACATGCGCTCTTGCGACTCGGACAACATGAGTTCATAGGGCGTCATGCCCGGCTCACGGCGCGGGACATGGGTCAGATCGAGATCGATCCCGTTCCCGGCCCGCGACGCCATTTCGCAAGACGAACTCGTCAGCCCGGCCGCACCCATGTCCTGAATGCCGACCAGAAGATCGCCCGCCATCAGTTCGAGACAGGCTTCCAGCAACAGCTTTTCCTGGAACGGGTCACCCACTTGCACCGTCGGCCGCTTCTTTTCCGATTGGTCATCGAAGGAATCGGACGCCATCGTCGCGCCATGGATCCCGTCACGCCCCGTCTTCGAACCAAAATAGATCACCGGATTACCGACACCGGCCGCGGTCCCGAGGAAAATCTTGTCCTTCTGCGCGACACCGAGGCAGAACGCATTCACCAGCGGATTGAGCGAATAGATGTCGTTGAAGACGACTTCGCCGCCGACAGTCGGCACGCCCATGCAATTGCCATAACCGGCGATCCCCGCCACGACACCTTTCACAATATGGCGGTTCTTTGCCGTATCCAACCCGCCGAAGCGCAACGAATCCAGCAAGGCAATCGGGCGCGCCCCCATCGTAAACACATCGCGCAGAATTCCGCCCACCCCCGTCGCCGCGCCCTGATAGGGCTCGATGAACGACGGATGGTTGTGCGACTCCATCTTGAACACGACGCAGAGACCGTCGCCGATATCCACCACGCCGGCGTTTTCGCCGGGGCCCTGGATAACACGCGGCCCCGTCGTAGGCAGCTTCTTCAAATGCACCCGCGACGACTTATAGGAGCAATGCTCCGACCACATAACGGAAAACATCCCAAGCTCCGTCAGATTCGGCTCCCGGCCGAGGATCTCGACGATCTTTTTGAACTCGTCGTCCGTCAGATTATGCTGCGCGATCAATTCTTTGGTAATCACGAATGCTCAGACTTCATGACACTACGCTTTCTTCTTCGACCGTTTCCTCTTTGTCAGCATGACTGACACCTGGCCCTTCAACACTGGCAGACGCTGTGCGACCACTTTCCAGACAATGTCGAGATCAACGCCGAAATACTCATGAATCAGCACATTGCGCATCCCGGTCACGCTTCGCCAGGGAACTTGCGGATGCGCCGTCCGTAATTCAGCGGGAAGATTTCGAGCCGCCTCGCCGATGATTTCAAGATTGCGGATGACCGAATCCTGAATCATCGTATCTTCCAGAAACTCCTCCCGACCGCCCTTCGTGTACCGCTCGATTTTGGCAATCGCTTCGCGGATATGTTTCAGATGGGCGGACACATCCTTCATAGAGGCTTCGCCGTCCTCAGTATGGTTTTCCGCAAATACGGGCTCAGCCCGTTTTCAGTCACCACATCCACGTCGCACCCCAGTAAATCCTGGAGATCAAGCTTAAAGTCGACAAGATCGAGGAGATCGCGATCATTCTGAAGCGTGATTAGCAGGTCAAGGTCGCTGCTTCGACTGGCACGACCAGCTGCATGGGAGCCAAATACACGCACCCGCGAGACTCCGTGCAACCGGGCAATCCGACGGATATCGGAAACTTTCCCCTTCAAAGCCCGCGCGGTCATACCTTCACCCCGATACGAATCAGACTCGGATCCAGGCCGGGAATCTCGACGATCTTTTTGAACTCGTCGTCCGTTAGATTATGCTGCGCGATCAGTTCTTTGGTAATAACAAGCGCCATCGACCCGTTCCTCTATTGGCAATCCACTCGTCAGACTTACGGCCAGTACTTCGCGACCACAGACTTAGACTTTGATCTTCATCGCCTTGAGCAGCGATTGAAATATCAGCTTCCCGTCCTGATTCCCCAATATCTCTTCCGCACAGCGCTCCGGATGCGGCATCATGCCCAGCACATTGCCCTCGGGATTGATGATGCCGGCGATATTGTCGAGCGATCCGTTGGGATTCGCCTCCGGCGTCACCTTCCCTTCCGGAGTGCAATAGCGCAAGACGATCTGGGCATTGGCCTGCATCGCCGCCAGCGTGACCGGATCGGTATAGTAATTGCCGTCCGCATGGGCGACGGGAATCTTCAACACCTGCCCAGACTCGCAGGCCTCCGTAAAGGCCGTGGCCGCGTTCTCCACCTTCACATGCACATCTTTGCAGATAAAGTGGAGCGACTTGTTCCGGAGCATCGCCCCGGGCAATAGACCGGCCTCCAGCAGAATCTGGAACCCGTTGCAGATGCCGATGACCGCCCCGCCGTCCTTGGCGAACGCCTTCACGGCGCCCATCACCGGCGAGAATCTCGCAATCGCGCCGGTGCGGAGATAGTCGCCATAGGAAAATCCGCCCGGGAGAATCACCGCATCGATCCCTGCGAGCGACGTTTCCTTGTGCCAGATCATCCGCACCGATTGCCCCAGCACATCCTGAAACACGTGCTGGCAATCGTGATCGCAATTTGAACCAGGGAATACAATAACACCTACATTCATAGCCATACCCCCGTGACGCGTAACGCGTGACACGTGACGGGCACAGCGTCGAGAGAGGAATTGCCCCGGTCTTTCGCTATAACTGTTTTCATCAACTTGTCACCCGTCACTCGTAACGTGTCACTGCAACTCATACCGATATTCTTCGATGATGGTGTTGGCCAGCAGCTTTTCGCACATCTGCTTCACCTGCGCGTCGGCTTTGGCCTTGTCCGTTTCCTGTACGTCCACTTCCATATACTTGCCCACCCGCACATTCGCCGCATTCTTGAACCCGAGCGAGTCCAGCGCATGCTCGATCGCCTTCCCCTGCGGATCCAGAATCCCCTGCTTCAACGTCACATGAATCTTCGCTTTCATTCCATCCCTCTCTTCTTCCCTTCCTCACTTCTCATCGCTCGAGCATTCGGTCAGGGGCGCTGTTTGACTGCGCGCATTGACCGAGCACCTTCCATTGCTCCCCTTAAAATGGATCCCGCGTGCGCGGTCAGCGAGCAAAAACAGCGCCCCTGACCGAATCCTTCTTCACGCCCCTGTATCCGGCGGCTTCGACAACTCCGTCAAATGCCGCTTTGCCCACGTGATCCCCGCCATCAGCCCCACACCCAACAGCGCAAGCGCCACAAAACCCAGGCGATGCAGCGTCGTCTCGGTCAAGATCGCGAAGGCGACAATGCACGTCGTCCCGATTCCCAAGGAAATAATGGGGCCGTTATCACGAACAAACATCACGAAGCGTCTCACTGGTCTTCCTTCCCTTCTGCCCTCACTCCACCCTTCGTGAAGGAAGGATATGTTAGCCGCAGGTAGGGTGATTGGTCTTTACTGCGCGCATGGAGCGACCACAGCTTCATCGTGGGGGCTCCGCGAGCACAAGACCAACACCCTACCTGCGGCCTATCCACACACCCGTTTCAACACTTCCTGATACGCCTCTTCAATCTTGCCCATGTCTTTCCGGAACCGGTCCTTGTCCATCGAATCGCCGGTCGTCATATCCCAGAAACGGCAGGTATCGGGAGAAATCTCATCGGCCAGAACCAGCTTATTGTGAAACACGCCGAACTCCAGCTTGAAATCCACGAGCTGCATCTTCCGTTCGGCGAAGAACGGCTTCAGCACCGCGTTGATCTTGTGGCCCAAGTCCCGCAGATCCTTCAGCAACGCCGGCGTCGCGATATTCATCAGCCGCAAATGATCGTCGTTCACGAGCGGATCGCCGAGGGCATCGTCCTTATAATAGAACTCCACGATGGCCGGCTGAATCGGATCCCCTTCCTTCAGCCCCAGGCGCTTAGCCAGGCTTCCGGCGATGACATTCCGCACCACCACTTCCACCGGGACAATCGTCACCTTCTTCGTGAGCATTTCCCGATCGCTGAGCCGCTTCACAAAGTGGGTGCGGATGCCTTCCGCCTCGAGCAGCGTAAACAACCGCTCCGACACCTTATTGTTGATGATGCCCTTGTCGACGATCGTGCCGCGCTTCTGCGCGTTGAACGCCGTCGCGTCATCCTTGAAGTAATGCACGACTTCGTCGGCCCGCTCGGCGGTGAAAATCTTCTTGGCTTTGCCTTCGTAGAGCAATGTTCCTGTCGTCATAAGATTCCCTCGCTCTTCACGCGCTATTGCGCCAATACTTCAATCAACTGGTCCAGCGACCGCACCGTGCCCACCAGCGTCGGATTGCCCATGCGGCGATTGTGCTTGGCTTCTTTGACCTTATTCAACGCAAGGATCAAGGAATGAAACTCTTCCGGCTTGGCTGTCTCAAAATAGGTGATGAAATCGAAGTCATCAAGACCGGTGGAATGATAGAGCTTCCGCTTTATCGTCTTCTGATACGGCAACGCCGCTTCGGTGTGTTCCTGCATCATCGCGGCGCGCTTCTCTTGAGGAAACGACCACCACTCCGTGTCTTTGCGGATCGGCAGCACCATGACATAGGGCCCCGATTCGCTCGAGCCCTTGAGATCCGATTTTAACTGTTCAGAAAATCCTGGCACATAATTGGGCTTCTTCGTGAGGCCATTGAGCAGCACTACGCTGGTGAGATACCGGCCAAAGGCGCTGTTCTGCAGGTCCACCAGAAACTGCTGGGCATCCTTTAAATCCGTGCCGTGCACCCGCAACATAAAGTCGGCATGGTCCGACAGGCCGCGCATCAAATAGGTATCGATCGCCAATTTCTCCCGATGCTGCTCCACGACCCCTTTGAAGGACGTGAGGTTGGCGATCCGTGTGGCCTGATCCAGCTTCCCCCAATCGGTCTCGATGCGAAACGCGGCAAAGGTGCCATACACCCCGGGTTCGCTCAACAACTTGTCCCGGTCGGCCGCCGCCGACGCCGGAGACGCGATCACGCAACCGAGCAGGAACATCACGCAGGCCAATCCCGCTCCACACAGGCGATTCATCATCGACGTCTCCTTCCGCTTTGCTTTCCTGCCGCAGATCCCGCCTTGCGACCGAACACCCGGCGATAGATCTGATCGAGATGGCGCAGATAGTATTTCGGATTGAAACAGGCGGCAATCTCGCTCTTCCTCAAGTGCTGCGAGATGAAAGGATCCTTCCCGACCAGTTCCTGCAGCCCGCCGGCCCCTTTCCAGGAGGCCATGGCATTCCGCTGCACCGCTTCGTACGACTCCTTGCGCTGCGCGCCTTTTTCAACGAGCGTGAGCAAGAGCCGCTGCGAATAGACCAAGCCGCCGGTCAAATCGAGATTCCGCTGCATATTGGCGGGATAGACCATGAGATCCTTGACGAGATCCGTCACCTTCGACAGCATGTAATCCATGAGGATCGTGCTGTCGGGCATGATGACCCGCTCCACCGACGAATGGCTGATGTCCCGCTCATGCCAGAGCGCCACATTCTCCATCGCCGCCAGACTGTTCGCCCGCACGATCCGGGCGAGCCCGCAGAGATTCTCCGAAACGATCGGGTTGCGCTTGTGCGGCATCGCCGAGGAGCCCTTTTGTCCCTCGGAAAAGAATTCTTCCGCTTCAAGCACTTCAGTCCGCTGCAGGTGGCGAATTTCCGTGGCGATTTTTTCGATGCTGGCCGCCAGCAGCGCCAGCGCCGTGGCATAGGAGGCATGACGGTCGCGCTGCACCACCTGATTCGACACCGGATCCGGCCGCAGGCCCATCCTGGCGCAGACAAACTCTTCGACCTCGGGCCCCTGATGCGCGAAGGTGCCCATCGCCCCGGACAGCTTGCCGACGGCAATTTCCTGGCGCACCGCCTGGAGGCGCGCCCGATGCCGGCACATTTCCTCGTACCAGATGGCGAGTTTGAACCCGAAAGAGATCGGCTCGCCGTGAATGCCGTGCGAGCGGCCGACCATCACCGTCATTTTGTGGCGCATCGCCTGGCGCTTGAGGATGTCGATCAATCCATCGAGACCCTCAAGAATAATGTCGAGCGCTTCAGTCATCTGCACGGCAAGCGACGTGTCGACGATGTCCGACGACGTGAGGCCCATGTGCAGAAACCGGTGTTCCGGCCCGACCGTGTCCGTCAGGGATTCGAGAAAGGCGATGATGTCGTGCTTGGTGACTTTCTCGATCTGGGCGATCCGGGCGACATTGATCTTCGCCTTCTTACGGATCTTCGCGGACGTGCCGCGCGGCGCCTGCCCGGCCTTCTCAAACGCGGCGCAGGCCTGCAGCTCCACTTCCAACCAGATTTCATACTTGTGCTTGAGATCCCAGATGGCTTTCATCTTGGGTCTGGTATACCGTTCAATCACGACGACGCCTCCTGCCGGCTGCTGAAAAAGCCCCCCGCCTTTGTTCTCGGTCGTGCGTCTCCCTCAACGTACCTTCCAGGTACGCCTCGGAACCCGCACTCCCTGCGGCCTCGCCGAAGGCCTTTTTGACCAGCCGCATCATACGAATACGCTAGCGCTTCCATATCGCCCGCTCGGGAGTCGCCCGTTTTTCGACCAGCCGCGCCTCCGTCGCCAGCACCTTATCCAGCACACCGTTCACAAACTTCGACGCTTCCTCGTCGCCGAAACTCTTCGCCAGCTCGATCGCCTCATCCATCGTCACGTTCGCCGGCACGTCATCCATCCACATCAATTCATAGAGACCCGCGCGCAGGATGTTCCGGTCCACGATCGGCATGCGGCTCACTTTCCAATTCGTCGCATACTTCGTCAGCAGAGCATCGAGATCTTTTTTCTTCTCCAGCACGCCTGCCACCAGTCGCTCGGCAAACGCTTTGGTCTCTTCGTCCGCGGTGAGCGGCTTCCAGAACTCGTCGAGCCACAGGCCCGGCTTGCCGTGAATGTCGTACTGAAACAAAATCTGGAGCGCCCGTTCGCGCGCTTCGTGGCGTGATCCCATAACTAGGTGCTTTTCTTTCGTACGGTCCGCTTGGGACGGGGCGCGGCGGCCGTAGACGCCGGCGCCAAGACTTTCAGTTGCTTCATCACACTGGCCATTTCAATCGCCGACTTCGCCGCCTCGCCGCCCCGGTTGAACTTCGCCGTATCGGCGCGTTCGATCGCCTGCGCCACCGTCTCGGTCGTCAGTACGCCGAAGATGATCGGCACACCGGTCTCCAGCGACGCCTGTCCGATCCCCCGGCTGGCTTCGTTGCAGATGTAGTCGAAGTGCGGCGTGTCGCCGCGAATCACCGCGCCGAGACAAATGACCGCGTCGAACCGCCCGGACGTGGCCAGCGTCTTCGCCACGAGCGGAATCTCGAACGCGCCCGGCACTCGGGCCACGTCGATGTCCGACTCCTTCACGCCGTGCTTCGTCAGACCGTCGAGACAGGACGAGAGCAACTTACTCGTAACAAACTTATTGAACTTCGCGACGACCACACCGAACCGCATCCCCGTCGCATCATGCGAACCTTTGCGAAGCTTCATACTTCTTACTCTTCCACTCCCCCATTTCGAGCGGTGGCCGGCTTGCCCTTCTATTGCGCGCATTGAGCGACCACAACCTTATCGTGGGCGCTCAGCGAGCACGAAGGGCTGGCTGGCTACCACTCTTCCCTTCACACCTTCTTTAAAAGGTGTCCCATCTTATTCTTCTTCGTGCGGAGATACCGCACATTCGCCTCGCGGGGGGCGATTTCGATCGAGACCCGCTCCACGACTTTCAATCCATAACCTTCGATCCCGACGATCTTGCGCGGGTTGTTGGTGATCAGCTTGATCTGATGCAGGCCGAGATTGACGAGAATCTGCGCGCCGACGCCGTAGTCGCGCAGGTCGGCCTTAAAGCCCAGCCTGAAATTCGCCTCGACCGTATCGCTGCCTTCGTCCTGAAACCCGTAGGCCTTAAGCTTATTCAACAAGCCGATGCCCCGGCCCTCTTGATTCAGGTAGAGCAACACCCCGCGGCCTTCGGCTTCGATGATCTGCATCGCGCGATGGAGCTGATCCCGGCAATCGCACCGGAGCGATCCCAGGGCATCGGCGGTGAGACAGCCGGAATGCACGCGGACAAGGGTCGGGGCCCCCCCGTTCACTTTGCCCTTCACCAGCGCAATATGCGTCACATTGTCGACTTCGTTTTCAAACGCGACGGCTTCAAAGTCGCCGAAGATCGTCGGCATGCGGGCGGTGGCCGCCCGCTTCACAAACGTCTCGCGCTGCATCCGGTATTCGATCAACGCCTTGATCGTCACCATCTTGAGCTTGTGCCGCTTGGCAAACCTGGCCAGTTCCGGCACGCGGGCCATGGTGCCGTCCTCATTCATGATCTCGCAGATGACGCCGGCCGGCTGCAGCCCGGCGAGACGCGCCAGGTCGACAGACCCTTCCGTCTGCCCCGCCCGTTTCAGCACCCCGCCTTTTTGCGCCTTGAGCGGGAAAATATGTCCGGGCCGGGCCAGATCGGCCGGCTTGGCTTTCGGATCGAGCGCCACCTGAATCGTAGTCGATCGATCAGCCGCGGAGATCCCGGTGGTAATGCCTTTGCGGGCATCCACGGAGACGGTAAACGCTGTGCCGAAGGTCGCCGTGTTCTCAATGGCCTGGGGCGGAAGCTGCAATTCTTCGCAACGTTCCGGAGTCAACGCCAGGCAGATGAGGCCCCGCGCATGCTTGGCCATGAAATTGATGGCCTGGGGCGTCACTTTATCTGCGGCAATGACCAAATCGCCTTCATTCTCGCGGTCTTCGTCATCGACCAGAATGATGCACTTGCCCTTACGAATGTCTTTGATTGCGTCTTGAATACTATTGAATGGATTAGCCATGGTCAGAAAAGTTAACTGATTAATTTTAGGTTGAAAATCGTCCTAACAGGAGGCCCACAGATAACCCTGTTTTGCCCCCACCTGTCAACGGGAAAAACAACCTTACGGAGCCCCCTCACCATCCGCCACCGTACCGCCCCGTAGCCGGAGAAACACCATCCCCCAAGCGCAGACCCCAAGCCCGGCAAAAAACCACAGTCCTGCGTCGTAACTCCCGGTCACCACTTTCAAACCTGAGAGCACCACAGGAAAGGCAAAGCCGCCGACACTCCCGATGGCGCCGATGAGGCCGGAGGCCATGCCGATCTGTCGGGGAAACTCTTCCGCCACCATTTGAAAAACGACCCCGTTGCCCACTCCCATCGCCCCGCTCGCCAACACAATCATCGCAATGCCCATCACCTGGGAAGGACTGGTCACCGCCACAATCGATCCGACGATAAGCGGCAGCACAAGATACAACACCCGCATGCCGCCGCGCCGGTCTGCTGCATAACCTCCGAAGGGACGAATCACGCTCCCGACGAACCCGCAGAGCGCCGCGACCGACCCGGCAGCCACCGCATCGAAGCCATAGGTTTCATACAGCAGCATCGGGAGCACACTGCAGAGTCCGACGAACCCACCGAACGTGATCGCATAGAGAAAACAGAGCCAGTACGCCGACCGCTGGCGCAACAGCGTGGCCGCATGATGCCACCACTCGACATCGCGCCGGCGCCGGTCGCCCTGCCGGCTCTCCCGCACGAGCAGGATGAACAGCACACAGGTCACCGCGACGATAGCGGCCATGACGCCGAAGACTTGCTGCCAACCAAGCGACTCCGCCCATCGAGGCGCGAGAAACAAAATGAGCACCGTGCCGACATTCCCCGATGCCGCAAGCCCCAATACGAGCCCCTGGGACGACGGCGGATAGGCTTGTCCGGCCAACGGCAAGGCCACGGCAAAACTCGCCCCGCCCAACCCCAAGCACAAAGCCAGGCCCCACAATCCGATCGACGCCGGATCCGCCAGCCAGCCCCAGAGCAAAACCGCGAGCTCTCCGATCAGGATAGCGACAGCCGTATTCTTCGCCCCAAACCAATCGCAGCTCCACCCTCCCAGGACGCGCAACAAAGCCCCGCCCAGCAGCGGCAACGCCACCAGCATCGACAGATCGGTCCCGGTGAGTCCGAGCGCACGAGCCATCGGCAGACTCAGCGCCCCGATCAGGAGCCAGACCATGAAACTCACGGTGAGGTGCAGCCAAGCCCCCAGCAATGTGGGCCAATGACCGCCGCGCACCAACCGCCAGATATCAGCCACGCACAGTCCTCCGGTTGAACGGGTCACTATAGGGGAGCCCCTTTCTCCGGCGCAACCGCTCGTAACGCGTCACATCCCCACCGCCTTTGTCCGGTCCTGTGGTTCTGTTATAGTCAGCGTCCCATGAGTGGTCGCAACCCATCAGATGACGAGTCCGAGAGCGCGCTGGAACCGGAAATTCTCGATCCGTCCGACGACGAGGTGATCGAGACTGAAGCGGCTCCCGTCGTGTTGGATGTCCCGCAGGTCGACGGGCGCATGCCGGCCGATGCCCAGGCCGTCGCCCCCGTAACCGGCCTCCAGCAATATCTGGCGGAAATCCGACGCTATCCCTACCTCTCCAAAGAAGAAGAATTGCTCTTGTTCCATGAATACCACGCGCAAGGCAGCCGCGAGGCCGCCGTGAAACTCATCATGGCCAACCTGCGCGTGTCGGTCGCCATCGCCTCTGAGTATCTCCATACCGGCGCCGACCATATGGACCTGATTCAGGAAGGCAATGTCGGCCTGATGCAAGCGATCAAGAAATTCGACCCGACGAAAAACGTCCGCTTCTACGCCTATGCCGCCTGGTGGTCGCGCGCCTACATTCTCCGCTACCTCTTGAACAACTTTCGGCTGGTCAAGATCGGCACCACCCAGGATCAGCGGAAGCTCTTCTACAACCTCAAGAAGGAGAAGGCCAAGCTCGCTCGGGAGGGCTTCGCCCCCGACACCAAGTTGCTGGCCGACCGGCTGAACGTCCGCGAACGCGATGTTATCGAGATGGACCAGCGGTTGGGGAATTGGGAACTGTCTCTGGACCAGCCGATCGGGGAAGAACAGGACGGCACCCTGCTCGATGTCCTCCCCTCCCAGCAATCCGGCGTGGACGACGTCATTGCCGACAATGAACTCCGTACCTTGTTCCGGAAGAAGTTGGCCGAATTCGCCAAGACGCTGGACGAACGGGAAGAAGACATTCTGCGGAACCGGCTCCTATCGGAAACACCGCTCACACTCGATGACCTAGGAGAGAAATACGGCGTAACAAAGGAACGCACCAGACAGCTGGAGGCCCGTATCATCAAGCGATTGCGCGAATACATCAAGAAAGACGTCAAGGACTTTGACCGCCTGAAGATCTAGCCGGACAACACCCATTAGCACCCTCTAGCATTCTCGCATTTTCCCACTAGAATTCATGAATCTCAATGGGTTATGATTTCCTCAGTCCAGCCGCTGGGATTGTAAAAGAATTTCTTTTCCCGCCCCCTTGACTTGGACCAGCCCCAGGCTATCTCTCGTACTGCACGGTGGCAGTCGCTCTGTTTTTTTGAGGAGCGTGAGAGTCCAGCCGACGAATGTGGCTCTGCATCAAATCGTTGTAACGTTCACCACAGTTTATTCATCGCACGAGGAGGGTTTGTTATGAGCACAGCAGCGAAAGAGAAGAAGAACCTCGCCAAGGGTTTTCAACCTTTGGGTGACCGGGTGTTCGTCACCTACACCGAGGAACTGGAGCGGACCGCCGGCGGGATTTATGTGCCGGATTCAGCGAAGGAAAAGCCGCAACGGGGCATCGTTCAGGCCATCGGCAAGAAGGTCGAGAACGTGAAGGTCGGCGAACAGGTCCTCTTCGATAAGTACTCAGGCAGCAAGCTCCGCATCGAGGACGAAGAGTGCTTGATCCTCAAGGAAGAAGACATCCTCGGCATCTTCACCAGCTAATCGACAACCACGACGACGATTGACATAACGGAGGAACCTCATGGCAAAGCAACTGTTGTATAGCGAGCAAGCTCGCGCATGTATTCTGAAAGGCGTTAACCAGCTCGCGGACGCCGTCAAGGCGACCCTCGGCCCCAAGGGCCGGAACGCGATTCTCGACAAGAAGTTCGGCGCCCCGACCATCACCAAGGACGGCGTCACCGTCGCCAAGGAAATCGAACTCAAGAACCCCTACGAAAACATGGGCGCCCAGCTCGTGCGCGAAGTCGCCAGCAAGACTAGCGACACCGCCGGCGACGGCACCACCACGGCCACCGTGTTGGCCCAAGCCATCTATCGTGAAGGCGTGAAGAACATCACCGCCGGCGCGAACCCGATGGAAATTCAACGAGGCATCAACAAGGCCGTTGAAGTGGTGATCGGCGAGTTGAAAAAGCTCAGCAAGCCCTGCCAGAACAAGACCGAGATCTCCCAGGTGGGCACGATCTCAGCCAACAACGACAAGACCATCGGCGACCTCATCGCGGAAGCGATGGAGAAGGTCGGCAAGGATGGCGTGATCACGGTCGAAGAAGCCAAGTCGATGACCACCTCGCTGGACGTCGTCGAAGGCATGCAGTTCGATCGCGGCTACATCTCCCCTTACTTCGTGACCAACGCCGAGCGGATGGAATGCTCCGTCGAAGAGCCGCTCATCCTCATCAATGAAAAGAAAATCAGCAGCATGAAGGACCTCCTCCCGGTCCTCGAGCAGGTTGCCAAGATGGGCAAGCCGCTCGTGATCATCGCGGAAGAAGTCGAAGGCGAAGCGCTCGCGACCCTCGTGGTCAACAAGCTCCGCGGCACCCTCAACGTGGCGGCCATCAAGGCCCCGGGCTTCGGCGATCGCCGCAAGGCCATGCTGGAGGACATTGCTATTCTGACCGGCGGCCAGGTGATCTCGGAAGACATCGGCCTCAAGCTGGAAAACGTGAAGCTCACCGACCTCGGCCGCGCCAAGCGCGTCACGATCGACAAGGATAACACCACGATCGTGGAAGGCTTCGGCGATCCGAAGAAGATCGAAGGCCGCGTGAAGCAGATCAAGGCCCAGATCGAAGAGACGACCTCCGACTACGATCGCGAGAAGCTCCAGGAGCGCCTTGCCAAGATCGTCGGCGGCGTGGCCGTCATCAACGTCGGCGCCGCGACCGAGACCGAAATGAAGGAAAAGAAAGCCCGCGTCGAGGACGCCCTCCACGCGACCAAGGCAGCCGTCGAAGAAGGCATCGTGCCCGGCGGTGGAACAGCCTATCTCCGTTGCATCGACGCGCTGGGTTCGCTCAAGTTGATCCCCGAGCAGCAGGTGGGTGTGAACATCATCCGCCGCGCCCTCGAAGAGCCGATTCGTCAAATCGTGGTGAACGCCGGAATGGAAGGCTCCGTCGTTGTCGAGAAAGTGCGCAACGACAAGAACCCCAGCGCCGGGTACAACGCGGCAACGGAAGAGTATGTGGACATGATCAAGGCCGGCATCATCGACCCGACCAAGGTGTCGCGCTGCGCATTGCAGAACGCGGCCTCCGTGGCGGGCTTGATGCTCACCACCGAAGTCATGATCACCGACATCCCCGAAGAGAAGAAGGAAGCTGCAGGCGGTGGCCACGGCGGCCACAACCACGGCATGGAAGGGATGTACTAAGATTTAGCTGATCACGCCCCGCGTGCAGCAACAGAAGGCCCCGGCGGTGATCCCGCCGGGGCCTTCGTGTTTTCAGCGCAGGAACTATCGGGAGGCTGTGACCAGTCGCATCGTTGCCTTGAGGACGGGCGAGGTCTTGGAGTCGTAGTAGAAAGCGCGGAAGAATTGATTGACGAGTCCCGTGTGGCGTTGGTGGTCGGCATTGAATTGAGCGACGCCTTTGACCCGGTCGTCCGTGTCATAGCCCCCGCGGATGGCGCAGCGTTCCAGCTCCTCCGCTGAATCGGGCAACGCATGAGTCTGGAAATCCTGGACCATTTGCAGTTTGTGCTCCACATCGCGGAGAAAGACATAGGCGGCGGCCAGGTCATCCCGCTCCCGGGGCGAGATGAGCTTGTAACGGACGAACCGGTTCAGCGCGCCGAGCGTGCTCCGGTCCAACAACCCCGTCACTTTCTTCCCCGCGATCACCTGCACCGTCTGCACAAAAAACTCGATCTCCCTGATACCGCCGATGCCGAGCTTCACGTTGCGCCGTTCGTGGCCGCGATCGACCATTTTCACATCGATCATATCCTTCACGCCCCGCACATCCTGCACAATGGCCAACGCGCCGGGGAGATCGATCTTCTCTTTAGGCAATCCAAAAATAAACGGCTTCACCATCTTCAAAAACGCCAGCCCGACGTCCATAGAGCCGGCCACCGGCCAGGCCTTCAGCAGCGCCAGCCGTTCCCACACCACGCCCCTGGTAGAGTAATACTTCTTGTAGTCGTCGAGCGACCGGGCCAATTGTCCCACCGATCCTTCGGCCCGCAGGCGCAGGTCCACGCGAAAGACGTAGCCTTCACGCGTTTGCTCGACCAGGGCCTTCGTCAGTTCGCGCGAGAGGATCTCGAAATATTCCTCACTGGAGATGCCGACGGCGCCGGGTTTCACCGCCTGCTTGCCGCGCGGCGCCTTCGTCTCCCCGTCATGGGACGCGTAGACATAGATCAAATCGACATCCGAGCTGTAGTTCAGCTCATGGCCGCCGAGCTTTCCCATGCCCATCACGGCAAACCCCGTCTCCACCCACCGCCCCTGCTTCGTCCTGTGCATCGGCACGCCGTACTGCCGCCGCAGGTCGGCATCGACGATCTCGTAGGCCGCATGGATCAACAGACTCGCCAGATCCGAGAGCAAGGCCGTCGTCTCCGGCACGGGCGACAGCCGCAACAGATCGCGCACGCCGATGCGCAGCATCTCCCGCCGGCGGAACCGGCGCAGCGCCTCCAGCTTCATCTCCTTCACCGTCAGATGCGCCAGGCTCTTATGCAGCGCCGCTTCCAGCTCCTTCCGGGCAGGCGGCTTCGACAACACCGCCTCTTCCGACAGCCAATAGACCAGCATGGGGTCGCGAATGACGGTAAACGCCAGCGCATCGCTGTTACCGAAGATCGTGCAAAGCAGATCGAGCATGCGCGGCGAACTGCGCAGATAGTCGAGAAAGGAGGAGCGGGTGACTTCGCCGAACAACCGTTCCCAATGGTTCAACGCTTGGTCAGGGTCGGCGGTTCTCGAAATGGAATCCAGCAGGATCGGAAGGATCTCGGCCAGCTGACGCCGATGGTGGGGCTCGCCCGCCATCGCCTGAAGATTCCGGTCGGCCTGCTCGATATCGTGCAGGTGATAGGCGGACAGAATCGCCTCGATTTGCTTGGAATCCCGCTCCGTCGCCAGCAGCACCGGACGAGGATCGGGCTTACCGGAAATTGACAGAACGTCTCCTCGATCAGACTTGGGAGGGGTCGTCCCTGGAGACAACCGTCGATGTGGCTTCTTATTAGTACCCAAGTAAATCCCCTACAGGCACTGCGACTGTTCCGAACGAAGCGAGAACGACGCTCGGTGACGGGCGCGTCTCGGCGCGCCGGGGCAGGGCGGGTGGAAAGAGCGGCATTTTCAACATCCTGACATTCATGGGGCGGCATTATACTGACCCAAGCATCTCCACACAATGAAAGCGTTCCGGTATACTGCGGCAACTGACAGCTAATGAGGATTCGATTGCCATGCCCCTCGATGAACAGCTCAAACAAGCGGTGAGTGCCCTCTGCTCCGACGTCGAGCCTGATATCCTTCAGGATTTTCTGAGCCGCATGGATCGGGAATACTTCCGCCGATTCGAACCGGCCATCATCGCCGGGCACGTTCGCCTCGCCGCGCAACTGACCCCCGATCATCCCTGCGAAGTCACCATTGCAGAGCGGACGGATCAGCATTTCGATCTGACGCTCGTGGCCTACGATTACTTTTCCGCCTTTGCCAACATCTGCGGCCTGCTCTCCGCCTTCGGGCTGAACATCGAAGAAGGCCAGATCTACACCTTTGCCGAGAGCGCGGCCCCAGCCACGACCCGCAGCAGTTATGCGGGCGGCCCGCGCATCCGCCCCAAAGGACGGCCGGGCTTGAGCCGGAAAAAGATCGTGGATGTCTTTCGCGTCGAACCGGGACGCGGCATTCCCTTCGGGCCGGAAGATCACCAGCGCCTCATCGGCGAACTGACCGCCCTCCTGAAGCGACTCGATGCCGGCGAATTCGACGAAGCGCGCCAGGTCGTGAATCGCCAGCTGGTCGAGCAGCTCGGCAAGCGGCGCAGTACGTTCGCCGGTCTGCTCCACACCGTCCACATTACGTTCGATAACAGCCAGTCCCCCACCGACACGGTGATGGACATTCAATCGGACGACACGCCCGCGTTTCTGTATGCCTTCGCCAACGCGCTCGCCATGCGCAACATCTATATCGACAAAGCGCAGTTCGCGATCGAAGACGGCAAGCTGCACGATCGTTTTTACGTTCGCAATCGCCACGGGCAGAAGCTGACCGACCCGGCCGATCAACAACACTTGCGCCTGACCGCCGTTCTCATCAAGCAATTCACCCACGCCCTCACCTGGGCGCCGGACCCGGCCAAAGCCCTTGAAGCCTTCGATCAATTCCTCGACCTCACCGTGCAAGACACCAAGGGCAAGGCCCAGCAGCAGGCCCTCGCCTTCCTAGGCGATAAGAAGACCTTCCCCCTCCTCGCCCGGCTGCTCGGCACCAGCGACTTTTTGTGGGAAGACTTCCTCCGCCGCCAGCACGGCAATCTCCTGCCGCTGCTGCAACATTACCGCGACGCCCCGCTCATCAAGCCGCAAGCCGCGCTGCGGAAGGAACTCGACAAGCTCGTGGACAAGGCCAAGACCGACGAGGCCCGCAAAGAAGCCTTGAACCGGTTCAAGGATCAGGAGCTGTTTCGGATCGACATGAAACACATGGTCGAATCCTCCGGCCTGGCTGATTTCTCCCTGGCCCTGACCGAACTGGCCGAAGTCATCGTGAGCCGCAGCCTGCGCGATTGCCAGGCCAAGCTGGAGAAACAGTACGGCGCGCCGAAACTGGCGAACAAGAAACCCTGCCCCTTTACCATCCTGGGCCAGGGGAAATTCGGCGGCCGCGAACTGGGCTACGCCTCCGACATCGAAGTCCTCTTCGTCTACGGCGGAACCGGACGCACCAGCGGCAAGCAGGGCATCGAAAACAGCGAATACTTCGAACGGCTCGCGCAGGAACTCTTGCAGTGGATCGAGGCCAAAGTGGAAGGCATCTTCCACCTCGACATCCGCCTGCGCCCCCACGGCGGCAAAGGCTCCCTGACCAACCCGCTCGAAGAAATCATCAGCTACTACAGCCCGACCGGCTTAGCCGCGCCGTTTGAACGCCAGTCTATGATCAAGCTCCGCACCGTCGCCGGCGACACCGCCCTCGGCAAACAGGTCGAAGCCCACCGGGATCACTACGTCTACGGCGGCGAGCCCTGGGATCTCCCCACGGCGCTGGATCTGCGCCGGGCGCAATTGAAGCAGCTCGTCGAGCCGGGCACGGTGAACGTGAAACACAGCGCCGGCGGCCTCGTCGATATCGAATACGCCGTGCAATATCTGCAAGTGATGCACGGGCATGAGCAGCGGATCTTGCGGACGCCCAACACGATGCAGGCCTTAGCGGGATTGGTGGAATGTGGGTTAGTCACCAGGCAGGACGGCGAGCAATTGCGCAAAGCCTATCTCTTCATCCGCATGCTCATCGACGGCCTCCGCATGGTCCGCGGCAATGCGAAGGACTTGGTGCTCCCCCCGGCAGACTCGGAAGAATTCATCTTCCTAGCCCGCCGCGTCGGCTACACCACCGACGACTGGCAAGCGGGAGCCAGACATTTGCAAACGGACATTGAGCAGCATATGAAGCTGACCAAAGAGTTTTTCGAACGGACATTCGGACGTCTATAGCCCCATCAAGAGCCCCGTCGCCCCATGAGTTACAGGAAGTCCTTTTATAACTCATCAGAGTGGTATATTATGAGCCATACAAACACTGGTATCGCTCATGACTTGGAATTGGCAACAAGACGGATGGCCAGCCTTCACCTACGAGAGGGAGGCATTGGCTCCTCACGAAACTCGATTTCTGCATGAAGCGGGCATCGTACATGGTGCCGTCAAGCATCTGACGGGAGAGAACAAAACCCGTCTGATGATCGATCTCATCAGCACGGAAGCAGTGACGACATCGGAAATCGAAGGAGCGATGCTCAATCGGGATTCCGTCCAGTCGTCGCTGCGTCGAAACTTCGGGCTCGAAACGGACAACCGCAAAATTCCCGCTGCCGAGCAAGGCATTGCGGCCATGATGACCGATCTGTATCGGCACTACGACAGCCCCTTATCCGAGAAACAATTGTTCACCTGGCACGGGATGCTGGCACAGGGTCGGAAGGATCTGAGATGCATCGGCGCCTACAGAACAGGTGCGGACCCCATGCAGGTCGTCTCGGGCCCCATCGGAAAACCAAAAGTCCATTTTGAAGCACCTCTGGCGAAAACCATGAAAGCGGAGATGAATCAGTTCTTCGCCTGGTTCAACCACACGTCGCCAAGCGGATCACAGCCTCTCCCCGCTCTGACACGGGCCGGGATTGCGCACCTCCACTTTGTCTCAGTCCATCCATTCGAAGACGGCAACGGGCGGATTGGACGGGCCCTGTCGGAAAAGTCGTTATCCCAATGTCTCGGCCAGCCGACATTGATCGCCCTCTCGCACACGATCTGCAAGAACCGCTCAGCGTACTACAAGGCCCTCGAAGCCAATAACAAGCATCTGAAGATCACCGACTGGCTGGTCTATTTCGCCCAGACAGTATTGGAGGCACAACGCTACACGCAGCGATTCATCGACTTTCTCATTGAGAAGACCAAGCTGTACGACCGCCTACGAGGCCAACTCAATCCCCGACAAGAGAAAGTGCTCGCACGCATGTTTCGAGAAGGGCTGGAAGGGTTTACAGGCGGTCTGAGCGCGGAGAACTACCTGAAGATCACCAACACCTCCAGAGCCACCGCCACCAGAGACATGCAAGATCTTGTGGAGAAGGGCGTGTTCCACAAAACCGGCGAACTGAAACACACACGGTACTGGCTAAGCATGCTCAAAGAGTCGAGCGAACACTGATGAGGCAATACATGGCGCGTGCAACACGAAGGACTTGGTGCTCCCCCCGCCCGACTCAGAAGAACTCATCTTCCTAGCCCGCCGCGTCGGCTACACGACAGACGACGGGCAAGCAGGAGCGAGATATTTGCAAACAGATATTGAGCAGCATATGAAGCAGACGAAGGAATTCTTTGAGAGGACATTTGGGACGTTATGAGAAAAGCTTTCGTTCTTAGAAAGTAGCTTGTCCCATTATCATCCCTCTTTAAAGGCAATATACGGCCAAAGATCAGTGGGAAGAAGAAGCGATTGGGCGGTTCAGAGACTTCTTGAGCCGAGAGAGGGGAGTTACGTTTGCAATCTCGGGGCGAGATGTAGTTGTCGACTCAACGACCAATGAGAACTTTGACTACCAGTTAACATCTAGTTCGGGCAACCAGATCGCGTAAGCTCCCCTGTCAAGGAGACAGTTTCACAGGAGAACTTCTGACTTCAAGTTGAGCCCGATACGTGGCGGGCGGCAGGCCTGCCAACGCGTCATGGGGCCGCTCTTCGTTGTAACTCTGCAACCAGTCCGCACTGATCTCGCGCACCTGCTCCAACGACTCAAACACATAGGCACTCAACACAGAAGTGGCCCCATTCGTTTGAACAGTAGCCAGAGTTTCTTAAGTGGAGTCTCTGCTGACTCTCACGCTGCCAGTTTACCCGTCGGCAGCATCACGGCATAGGCCTCATCCGGTGTGTGCCGGTCCAGGCTCGAATGGGGTCTCGCTCGATTGTACCAATCCAAGTATTGCATGATCGACTGCCTGGCTTCCGTGACGGAGTCGTAAGCATGTACATACACCCGCTCGTATTTCACCGATTTCCACAGGCGCTCGACGAATACATTGTCTCTCCAGGCTCCGCGCCCGTCCATGCTGAAGTGACAGCCCCGATCCTTGACCGCCTGCACGAATGTCTGTGCCGTAAACTGGCTACCTTGATCGGTATTCACAATCTCTGGTGTGCCATGGCGCGTGAACGCCTCGTGCAGCACATCGACCGCATGACAGGCCTCCAACGTGATCGCGACTCTTGAAGCTAAGACCTTGCGGCTGGCCCAATCCATGACGGCGGTCAGGTCCACAAACCCTTTGGTCATGGGGATATACGTCGTGTCGAGCGCCCACACCTGGTTGGCGCGGTTGATGGGGAGCCCCCGCAACAGGTAGGGATACACGTCATGGCCGGGGTGTTTCGTGCTGGTGCCTGGCTTCCGGTAGCGCGCCGCTATGCCCATGCGCTTCATCAACGTGCCCACATGTTTCCGGCCCACGTCGCCCCCCTCCCGATTCAGTTGGTCGCGCAGCAGACGCGCGCCCATGAACGGGTGCTCCAGGTGCAACTCGTCAAGGCGACGCATCAATACCAGATCGTCCGCGCTCACAGACTTGGGCACATAGTAGACGCTCCCCCGGCTAATCCCAGCCAGCTGGGCCTGACGACTGATCGGCAATGCATGCGTGGCGTCTATCATCGCTTTGCGCTCAGCAAACCCACCTTGATGAGCGCCCCTTCTAAAAAATCATTCTCCAGCGTGAGCTGCCCAATCTTGGCATGCACAGCCTTCAGATCAACCGGCGGGGCCGTCGACGCGGCGCCTCCGCCAAAGATCTCAGCCGCTCGCTCGCTGAGTTGCCGCTTCCACTCCGTCATCTGGTTGGGATGCACCTCAAACCGCTGGGCCAGTTCGGCCAACGTCTTGTCGCCGCCCATCGCGGCCAACGCCACTTTGGCTTTCAACACGGCTGAGTGCGTCCGTCTCGTTCGTTTTGCCATCGTCTGCTCCATTTCTTCGCCCTGCCAGGGCAGCAACGGTAGCAGATTCTCCACCTAACGGCTTGTTCAAATTTCCGGGGCCACTTCTTAGAGCTTTTTTGTGATGACATCTTTCAGTGCCGTATTCTCCAGCGACAGATCCGCATACATCCGTTTGAGGCGGCCGTTCTCGTGCTCCAGTTCCTTCAACCGCTTCACGTCGGAGGCCTCCAGCCCGCCGTATTTGGCTTTCCACTTATAGTAGGTCGCGGAACTGATGCCATACGTCCGCCAGATCTCATTGACCGGGCGCCCGGCATCGGCCTCCTTCAGGATGCTGATAATTTGGCTTTCGGTGAACTTCGACTGGCGCATGGGAACCTCCTGGCTAGGGTGATGATTGTGCCAGAACGTTCTCCGTTTGACTGTCTCAATTTACGGGGAGCTTACGACACCGGATGAAGTGAAAGAGTACTTGCTCCTGTTTTGGGAACAACCTTATGACCAGAACCTGGCCTCCATGTTTGATTTGTTATTGGATGAATTAGCGGAACTTTCCCCTCATGACGCATGTGAACTGTTCGAAAAAATGATAGAACGGCTCAAAGAGCTCGGTGAAAGTGATAACGAGTCGCTGCGTCGTTCCTGGATTCACATAACAGGTGAACTCCTTCGTTGTTTCGCTCAGTTCCCGGCCAAACTAGTTCGAACCGTAAGCATACTGGTGGATATCTGGAAGAACGGAGGGTTCGTTCACGAACTCGTTAAATTCCTCGAATCCTATCGGCTTGTCGAAGCTCCGGAAAAGGATTTGGTTAAAACAGAACTCATCAGGCTCTATCGAGAGATCAAAGATCTTAAGCCTGAATTTCCGGAGATTGACTGGTCTCAATAGAGGCAGCGGTCAAATCAAAGGGGCAAAGGAAGAGATGTCAGCAACTGGCAATCCGATGGGTCACCGAATTCAGGGTCAGGCATGAGTATTGACTTATGTAAGCCACTCGACCTCGATGAACATCCCCTGTTACGAGAAACGGATCGGGAGTCTTTCCTGATTGCTCAGCGTTATGAACAACTCACCACCAACCCGGCCTCCAGACACTCGACAGCCTGCCTCTTGTGCTCCAGCTCACACGCCTGACATTCATCTTCCCTCCTCACGTGGCACAGCGGCCACTGGCCTATAACCCAAAGCGGCGGCGGTCTGGCTTGCTCGCTTCTTCAATGGCCGACATCCTTCCTGCTGGATGCAATCCTTTCGTCAGACCCAACACAGGTCTCATCGGTCACGCATTTCATCACCTTCGCCATCGACGCTCATCCCCTAGAAACGCAGCCTGAGCCCATTTGCGGCTCCCCTCCATTTCACGCACCCATTGACAAGACTTCGCACGAGTCCGCACACTGACCTCCTATCAACTCTCAGCCTGAAACATCTACCTCCTTGAGCGGCCATGATTAGTGTAATCGTCCCGGTGTTCAATGCCGCATGGTCGCTGCCTCGAATGATTGAGGCGCTCCAATCGCAAGATTTTCCATCCAGCGAATACGAGATCTTCCTGGTTGACAACGGATCCACGGATGACTCAGCTGCAGTCATCAAACGGTATCCCGGGGTGCGTCTCCTCCATGAACCTCAGCGAGGTTCGTATGCAGCCCGCAACCGCGCGGCGTTGGAGGCCAAGGGGGATATCCTTGCCTTTACCGATGCAGATCGAGAGGTTGGCAAAGGATGGTTGCGCGCAATCTCTGACTCCTTTGCTGCGAGCGATGCCGCGGTGGTATTGGGACGCTCGAGACCGCCCATCGATGCAGGATTGATCAGTTTGCTCGCAGATTATGAAAATGAGAAGGCTTCGTATGTCTGTCGGCTCGGGAGTTCACGCCAACAATACGCTTACACCGGCAATATGGCCGTCCGACGCCGAGTATGGAAACAGTACGGGCCATTCGTCGGCTTGCAGCGAGGCGCGGATGTCGTCTTCGTTCGCCGAGTCGTTGACAGTGAGCCCTACGGGTGCGTTCGCTATTGCGAGGACATGCTTGATCGCCACTTGGAAGTGCGGACGAGTTTGGACTACTTTCGCAAGATGGCCATGTACGGATCGAGTTTGCAGATGTACCGTCAGGTCATCCCTGCACAGCCCCTAGCCCATGACGATCATGTCCGGATCATCCTGGCTTGCGCACACAAGAATCACTACAGCCCCTGGAAGACGATGCGGCTTGGCTTCGGCTTGCTTTTTGGTTTGGCCGCCTACAAAGCCGGTTCACTGCTCCCTCGAATGGATCCCGGTGTCCCTCAACGCGTCGGCGAGCCCCCCCGTCCACTGCAGGTGGAAAGCGTGCCGACTAGCCTGTCCATCGTCGTCGAATGGGAGAACGTGGTGCTGGCCGGCGATGAAAGAGGGGCAGGCGCCTTACAGCGTCTTGATCGAGAAGTCCGCGCATACAGGGGAGCCAGACGGGTCGAGGTGCTTGTGGTCTACAGCCCGGACGAAGTCGATCCCGGACCATTGGAATCGTTGGTGCGGGAATCGTTTCCCCAAGGAAATGCCCGCCTGCTGGCCGCTAACACGGGCGATTACTATGCATTGAAGAATGCGGGAGCCGAAGCTGCAACGGGAGACATTGTTGTGTTCTCCGACAGCGACACGCACGTCGAGCAAGGGTGGTTGCGTCACCTCGTCGAGCCGTTTTCGAATCCTTCAATCGCCGCGGTGGCAGGCAGTTCGTACATCGAACCTTCGACGCTTCTAGGCAAGGCGTTCGGGGCCTTCTGGTTTTTTCCCGCCCGTACGGTGCAGACGAGGCTTGAACCGGCCAAGGGCATCTTCGCGAACAATTTCGCGGTACGACGGGAGATCTTCTCCCGGCTTCCGTTCAGGCCTATTCCCGGCACTAATCGCGGCGCCTGTGTGCGCTGGCGCGAACGGATGTCGGAAGCGAATCTGATTGTGGTCCATAATCCTTTGGCTCGAACGGCACATCCACCGCCGAACGGAGGCGCGCACTTCTTCGTACGTGCACTGACCCACGGCCGGGATGCCATCTTACTCGCCCACGATCAGGGGCGGACATTAGAGAGTAGTGCCTTTGGAACTCTGCTGCGGCTGACCCTCAACTTGGCGCGTACCACACTGAACACCTGGACGAGGCGTGTCGATCTCGGGCTGAGAGTCTGGGAAATGGTTCCCGTGCTGTTGATCGGCTACGTGTATTATGGCACCTATTTCGTAGGAGAACTGCTGACGTTTCTTCTGCCGGAATGGATGAGCCGGCGGTTTAGAATCTAATTGGTCACCACATGACGCACAGGCCAAAGATGGGGTCGTTGCTTGACCTGCACCTCTGCATGGGGCTGAGGCTCAGAGCGGACGTCGCCGGAGGAGCGGAGACCCGTCGAGGGACCACTGAGATGGGAAGCGAAGATTGATCGTCGAAAACATGGGTCGGGAGGCTTTTCTGATTGCTCAGCGTGATGAACTCACCCCCAATCTGGCCTCCTGGCACTGACAGCCGTCCTCTTGCACCTCAACTCGCACGCCTGACATTCACCCCCTCACACTGCACCGCGACCACTAGCCCCTTCCATCAGCCTTTCTTTTCCCACACTGCCTGGCGAGCGCTCGCTACCAACCACCAGCCGACCCCGGCCATACCCGCGAACAACGCCAGCCATAGCCAGGTACCGGTGAGCTCCCAGTGGACGCGCTTCACCGTTGCGTCTACCCAGAGCAGCCCAACGATCGGTAACAGTCCCCACGCGGCCACCGTCAACCCAAGCGTGTGTTGCTCATTTCGCGTCGTTCCGTCCAGCAACAACCAGGCCCCCAACGCCGGGGTCAGGAACGTCACGCTGTAGAGATGGGCGTGGAAGGCATCCAACTTCCACGGCCAGAACCACGAGGCGGCCTCCGGCGCAACCAGTAGTGACAGGCCATAGACGCCGAGCGTGACGATCATCGTCCATAGCGCGACTCTCAGCGCGCCGCGAGGGGGAGCGCCTGGTTGAGGCCGTGGCCACGTGCGGTAGCACCGCAGATGGACGCCGGCATTGACGCACACGCTGATGTAAAGGATGAACCATATCCACGCTTCGGGGCGGTGCAGATCGAAGCGATCCAGATGTACGAATGAAAAGGCCGTCACCACCAGGGTGAAGATGAAGATCATCGGCGTCACGACACGCGCCGGTGACCAGCGGCCGGACCTGGCCTGCAGGAAGGCGGCGACGAGCGCTGCCGTGTACAGCCCTCCCAGATAGCGCAGGTTAAATGGTGCAAGCTGCCACGGCCAGAACGGCGCCATGACGGGCGGATACAACAGGAGGCCGAGGCCTGCCCACACCAGTATCACCACCTCAAGCCAGGTCACTCCGAGCAGCACGCTGCTGATGCGTGGATTCGTGTCGCTGTTCATCCGTTATACCTCGCGCTTCGAAATAGAACTCCAGGAGCACTCTTGCTGCGAATGATTTGGCCGCCGAAGATTACGCCTTCCCCCCTGAGAAAGCACCCCGCTTTCCGAGGGCCAACGGTCACAGCGTATACATGGGTCAGACAAAGAAAGTGTGGCAGTCTGCTTTCGTTAAATCCCCCCTGGCCGCCCTCATCCTTACAGGATGCTATCCGTTCATCAGAACCTATCTTGCCCCTAGCAACTCCCGCACTTCATCGCCTTCGCCATTGACACTCACGCCCCAGAAACGTAGCTTGAGCCCACCTCGCCTTCTCTACAACAAAGAGGGTGTCACGAATCTGATACCGCTAGTGAGTGCCCTTCCAGATGTCCGAATCTGCCCGCAGGGATGAAGAGAAGCTGATGAAGCACGAGATCCGAACGTCGGTTGCCATTGTCGGAGGCGGGCTGGCGGGCTTATATGCCGCACGGCTGGTTCATGCGCTTGACATCGGCTTCCACCTGTTCGAGGCCCGTGATCGGCTTGGCGGTCGCATTCTCTCCGCCAACGAAATGGGTCACTCTTCGAACGATGGTTTCGACCTCGGCCCTTCATGGTTCTGGCCGGAGATGCAGCGAGGCATGGCGGCTCTCGTTAAAGAGTTGGATCTTGCGACCTTTCCCCAACAGAGCGATGGCGATGTAGTCGTTGAAAGGACGTCTCGTGAGGAGCCGAGACGCTATCGGGGAATGCCACAAGAGCCTCGATCAATGCGTGTTGCCGGCGGCACCGGGGCATTGATTGCAGCCCTTTCCGATAGGCTCCCCCAAGAAGCCTTACGGCTCGGCATGCGGGTGACCAAGACCACGCTCGCAAGCTCCTCTGTCCTCTTAACGATTGTTACCCCCGACGGGGCCGAACAGGAAGTCGCAGCGGAGCAAGTGATCTTCGCACTTCCCCCTCGCCTGCTCGCGTCATCGGTCTCGTTCACGCCGGACATCGAATCAGCCACAGTCACTCATTGGCGCGACACGGCGACATGGATGGCGCCGCACGCGAAGCTGTTCGCGCTCTACCAACAGCCCTTTTGGCGCGAAGCCGGTCTGTCTGGAACGGCGCAAAGCCAGGTAGGCCCGCTTGTCGAAATCCATGATGCCACCACTGCCTCGGGCATGCCGGCCCTTTTTGGATTTATTGGGGTAGGCGCGGATCAGCGAGCCGCTATGGGAGAAGACGCTCTGACGCATGCGTGCATTGAACAGCTCACTCGACTCTTTGGACCGGAAGCCGGCCGTCCCCGCGCCACGCTCATCAAAGACTGGGCCGCAGATCCTTTCACGGCGACGGCAGACGACCGATCACCGAGCGCGCATCCCGAACCCACGCAAACGCCCTGGGTGACTGGTATCTGGAAAGGCCGGATCTTTCTTGCCGGCAGCGAAACTAGCGCCACGGCGCCCGGCTACCTGGCCGGAGCCATTGCCGCAGCCGAACAGGCTGTAACGGAACTACACAGTCGCAGGAAATAGTTGGGTGCAGGCTTGAGGGGAAACGAAGGGGTTGGGAGTCTTTCTGATTACTCAATGCGATGGACTCACCACCCACCGGGCCTCCTGACATTCGAGAACCTGCCTCAGCGCCTCAGCCCATACCCCTGGCTTTCACTCTCCCCTTTGCCTTGCCTCTCTCTGTCTCTGCCCTTTAGGATGGGCTCTGGAACTAACCTGACCTCGCATCCACTGAGGAATTCGTATGGAAGCAAGTTTTTGGCATAACCGATGGCAAACAAATCAGACCGGATGGCACGAGAGCGCTATCAATCCTCTGCTGACCGCCCACTTTCCGTCCCTGAACGTGCCTCCGGGCGGGCGTGTCTTTGTGCCGCTCTGCGGGAAGTCGCTCGATCTCGGCTGGCTGCTCTCTCGCGGCTATGCGGTCGCCGGGGCGGAACTCAGCGAGTTAGCCGTGACCCAACTCTTTGCAGAGCTTGGCATGCAACCGAGCATCTCGGACATCGGCAAGCTCAGGCTCTTTCACGGAGAGAAGATCGACATCTTCGTGGACGATATCTTCGACCTGTCTCGCGAGATCCTCGGCCCCGTCGACGCGGTCTATGACAGGGCCGCGCTGGTCGCGCTGCCGGAGACCATGCGGCCCCGGTACACGACGCATCTCAAGGCCATCACCGGGGTGGCCCCTCAACTCGTCATCGGCTATGAGTACGACCAAACAGTCGTGGCAGGGCCTCCGTTTTCCGTCACATCGGACGAGCTCCGTCGCCATTACAGCGGCGACTATACCCTCAAGCTGTTGGCCCGTCTTGAAGTCCCCGGCGGACTCAAGGGCAAATGCCCGGCAACGGAACATATCTGGCGGTTAACCAAGTAGGAGCAGATCGCAATGACCACGTTGTTTATGCCGTTGCAGGCGGGGGATATTTTCTTGCCCAACCGCATCGTCATGTCCCCTCTCACCAGGGCAAGAGCCGGGACGACACATATTCCCAACGACATGATGGTGGACTATTACTCCCAACGGGCCTCCAGCGGACTCATCATGACGGAATGCACCATGGTCGATGCCCATGCCTGCGCCTTCATCGGTGAAGGCGGCATCTACAGCCCCGCGCACGTGGCCGGATGGAAACGGGTGACCGACGCCGTGCATGCCAAGGGCGGCCGCATCTTCATGCAGATCTGGCATCCCGGCCGCGCCGCGCACTCATTGTTGAACGAGGGCGAGCAGCCGGTTTCCAGCAGCGCCAAGGCGATCCGCAATGAGATGACCCATACCCCTCAGGGTGATAAGCCCTACGAAATCCCTCGCGCGCTCCGCACCGACGAAATCCCTCGATACGTTGAGATGTTCCGACTCGCTTCCCAGAACGCCAAACAGGCCGGCTTTGACGGCGTACAAATCCACGGCGCCCACGGCTATTTGATCGACAACTTTCTGCGCGACGGCGTCAACATACGCACGGATACCTATGGAGGCTCTATCCCCAACCGCGCTCGATTGCTGCTGGAGGTGACCGATGCGGCCATCAACGTCTGGGGCGCCGGACGAGTCGCCGTACGGATCTCCCCCCTGGTCCCGTTCAATGACATGGTCGACAGCCGGCCCGAAGCCCTGGCGACCTATGTGGCGCAGGAGTTGAGCCGGCGAAGGATATCGTTCCTGGAAATCCGGCACGAGGACCACGCGCTGCCTGATGAGCAGGCCATTCTGGCGGTCGCCCGCCGGCATTTCCAGGGTGCACTGATGAGCAACGGAAGCTACACACGCGAGAGCGGGGAATTGACGGTGGCACGCGGAGCGGCCGATGCGATTGTGTACGGGCGTCCGTACATCGCCAATCCGGACCTGGTCGAACGTTTCGGTAAACAGTCTCCGCTAAATGCAGTCAACTACGATCGGCTATATGGAGGCGGGCCAGACGGCTACAGCGACTATCCTGCCATGGCTGCGCGCTGATACCTATCATTGAGCCGAATACGGCGCCTATTCGGCTCGCCTTGAGAAGGGGGAACGCGGAGACATTATGCTGTGCTTGTGCCACCGGGGCTATCACACACTCGCTCCTGAAAATACACTCGATGCCTTTGAGGCAGCCGTCGAGTTAGGAGTCGACGGTCTCGAAACCGATGTTCAACTGTCGGGAGACGGGATACCTGTCATGTTTCACGACCGGCTCTCTCCGGATGGGCGGCTTGTAGAAGACCTGCCCAGGAAAGAGTTAAGCAGACTGGTTGGATACGTTGTTCCCACGTTGGCTGAAACGTTGCTGCTGCTCGGGAAGTCGCCTCGGCGATTTCTTTGGAATTTCGAACTCAAACACCCGAACGTCGCAGCTCCGGCTATGGCCGCCATCACCCCGTATCTTCACTCGGCCAATATTTTAATCAGTTCGTTTTGGCATGGCCTGATCGGCAGCCTTAGTGCCCCGGATCTGCGCTGCGCGATCATTCTTGCTCACGCTCCCCTCCCGTTCGACTCCCGGCCATCATGGATCCCTGCCCCTAACAATGTTGACACGCTTGTCTGGTGCTTCGACCGAGCGACCCCCGAGGGCCTCTCCCAGGCGAGGCAACTTGGTTTTCGAAATTTTGTGTATGACGCGGTCACGGCGGCAGATCACGCGCAGCTGGCAGAGTGGGGAGCGGATGGAGTCATCACGGATTATCCCGCATTCAGATAAACTGCACCCGCTGTAGCACTTCCGCATGGCCAAGAGACCACACCCCAGCGACACCTTTCTCCAAGTCTTTCTGTGGCTCATGAAGATGGTCGCCCACCGGATGAGGTACATCCTGGCAACTCTCCCAATTGGTCCGTCGCAACAACACGCTCCGTGCTATAGTCGCAATAGATGATTCTGTCTGCCCAGGGAGTGACCATGCTGACACGATTCTGCGCCCTTCTGTTGTGCTGTGGGATTCTGGCCGCTTGTAATCGGAGCGATGAATCAGGGTCGAAGTCGGCGGCGGATTGGGCAAAGGCCGGCGAGACGGACGGCTATGTTTATTTTGCCGATCACGCCAGCATTAAGCAGGCAGATGAAATAGTGACGATGTCAGATCTCTTCGACTACAAGGTCGCGCGAACGGAAGGCGGTGGGGCCCCTGCCCTTTCCAAGAAAACCGATCGCGGATATGACTGCCAGAATCAGAAGAGCCAGCCGCTCAAGACGACCTGGTATTCCGGCCAGATGGGAACCGGCAGCGTGGTGCGGTCCAGCGGAGATAGCGACCAATTGACGCCGGTCATGGCAGGCTCGCCGACCGCTGCCCTCATCAAGATCGCCTGCCGCGCCCACTGATCTTGGCCCTGCAAACCTAGGCGGCTTTCGCCCCTTGCATCATGAGGTAATGCACGCCGGCGTGCAGGGCCCTTCGCCATTCGGCTTCGACTTCAGGGGTGCACTCAGAGTCGAATTCCTTGACCGTCTTGACCAGGCTCGTGATCCACAACTCATAGAGCCGCGCGGTCACATTCATTCGTCTGGGGCTGTGCGACTCGGCGAGACGATCCAAACAGGCCGTCCCTACCGGCTTCCCCTCCAGATGCATCAGGAGCATCGACACCCCTTCACGCAGCAAGGCCTTCTGCTTGGCAAAGTTCGTCCTGGCGAACATCGGGCGGATCGCCGGATCGCTGGCGAGGAATATTTCATAGAACCGGTCGAAGAATGCAGGATGCACGCAGCAGCGACCATAACTGGCAACGACGTCTGAAATAGGCATGGCACTCCCTCGCGGTTTTGGCTCTCTCCTCTTCTATCGGCACGCTCCCAGAAGACTTGAGAACCCTCGCCACATTCTCCTTCTAAATAGCCTCCGGTCCTGTTCCGCCTTATAATTCAGTTCGAACGAACCCACTGCACCACACTCGCATGAGGACGTCATGAAACTCCCGCGCAAACAGGCCGTCGTGGTCCGTGATGCCATCGAACAATGGAAGCAGGACGGGGTGATTCAGGAAGCGCAGGCCGCGGCCCTGGCCGCCACGATCGAGGTGCAATATTTCGATTGGCGGAAGCTGGCGAAGTATTCCTTCTGGATCGCTCTGTTCTCGATCGTCTCATCGGTGAGTGCGGCGCTCTCCGATCGCTGGCTGATGGATCTCCTTGAACGGCTGTTCGACACGCCCCCGATCGCCCGATGCGTCCTGCTCGCCACTGCCGCGGCCGCGCTCTATCGATGGGGACTTGCCAGACGCAAACAGGCGCCGGACAAGGTCTATCGCAACGAAGCAATTTTCTTCCTCGGGGTGCTTGCCACCGCCGGAGCGATTTCTCAGATGGGGATTGCACTCGACACAGGCAGCGGGCACTTCTCTCTCATGCTGTTGTTATCGTTTCTGGTCTATGCGGCGCTCGGCATCGCGCTGGAAGCAAATTTGATCTGGGTATTCGCCCTGGCGTCGCTGGGCAGCTGGATGGGCACTGAAACCGGCTACAGGTCGGGCTGGGGCGCGTATTATCTCGGGATGAATTATCCGCTGCGCTTCGTCCTCTTCGGAGGACTGCTGACCGCCTTCGCGCTCTCGCTGGAAACGCACTCGATCGGACAACGCTTCTTCCGTAGCACGCTGCTGATGGGACTGCTCTACCTCTTCATCGCGCTCTGGATCATGTCAATCTTCGGGAACTATGGAGATATGCATGCCTGGGAGCGGGTGAAACAGATCGAACTGTTCCATTGGTCGATCCTGTTCGGCGCGGCATCCGGCTGGGCCATCTATCACGGTCTCCGACATGACAACGACATTACGAAGGGGTTCGGACTGACGTTTCTCGGCATCAACCTGTACACGCGCTTCTTCGAACTGTTCTGGAACAATCTGCACAAAGCCGTCTTCTTCGCCATCCTGGCGCTGAGCTTCTGGTACATCGGCAACAAAGCAGAAACGATCTGGAATCTGGGCAAAGAGGACAAGGCAGGCAGGGCGACGAACGGATGAGAGAGACAGGCCCTCTCACAGGGAGAAAAGGCCTGTCCCCTACCGGCCTCCGCTAGAACTTTGCGGGAAACTGCTGGGCCAAGGCACCGGTCAACGCGTCGGCCACGACGTAGATATGCTTCTTCATGCCGGTCCAGGTCTCACCTTCCTGGGCATACTCGCCGGCTTTCAACTGCTGAAACTGCTGAATGTGATGCGCCGCATGGGCTGTCAGGAAGCCCATCACGGCATCTTTCGGCAGATACGGATTGGCACCGCTCAAGAATGTGGAGATCTCACCAGCATTGGCCGTGAGCGTCTTGATCGCCGCCTCCTGCTGCGCGGCATTGCCCGCTACAGTCCCGTCCAGATCTTCACGAATGGCGCCGTAATGTCCAGCTAACAGGGTGAACAGCTTGTCCGACGCCGGCTGCCCATAAAACGGCTCAATAGATTGGGCGATCTGCTGGGCATTCGCCACCACGGCCTTTTCGGCACTCTCGCGGGCCGCGGTATTCTTGTCGATCGTGGCGACGGCTACGTTGCGGATACCGAGGATATGGCCGAGCCAGAGATCGCGCAACGCCGCCTTGGTATCGGCAACCTTAGCTGGTGTCGCAGTGACTGCGGGAGTCTGAGGCGTCGTGCAGGCGACCGACATGAGGATGAGTCCGAGGACTGACAAGGAACGAAACGAGCGAACCATACGAAACCTCCTGGCTGGAAACCCCTGAATGCATGACCGGACCCGAGACTAACGGACCAAAAGACAGTTTGTCAATATATATATTATATAAGTATCTCAATGCCAATTCGACTGACTTTCTGTATACTTCGCCAGGAGGTTTGCACGATGCGCGCACAAGGTTCCCGGCGAGACCAGCTCCTACGCTTGCTCCTGGAAAAGAAAACCGGTCGCACGATCGATGAGCTCGCGCGCGGACTCCGCGTGTCGCGCAATGCCGTTCGCCAGCACCTCACCTCGCTCGTCGCAGAAGGCCTCGTCACGAAAGGGTCGGTCCAAGCGACCGGCGGCAGACCGGAGCAGTTGTACATGCTCAGCGCGGAAGGCCATGAAGGCTTCCCCCGCAAGTACTCCTGGTTTTCTGAGTTGCTGTTGGATTCACTGAAGGCTGAAAAGGGAGAGGCCGCGCTCATCGCGCGGTTTGAAAAACTCGGAGCGCAGGTCGGCACGCAACTCCAGCACGCGCACCCCCTGCCGGGATCCGCCTCAGAACGGATTACCCGCCTGGCAACGGCCATGCACGAACTCGGCTATGAAGCGGCATCGACGGCCGCAACCGGCCGGCAACTACCGATGATCGAGGCGTCCAATTGCGTCTTTCATCACCTGGCCACGCGCTTCCCCGAGGTCTGCCATTTTGATCTAGCCCTGCTTTCGACCTTCGTCGGGCGCCCGGTCGAACATAACGAATGTATCGTCCGTGGCGGCCATGTCTGCCGATTCACTTTCAAACCCGCTTGATCGATGAGAATCTCTTCTCGCGCCATCGCGTCGTGCGGGAAGACGGTAACCTGGCCGGTTATCGCTAGGGGCAGGAGAGAAAGAAACGGCTCCTGGCGCTCTCGCTCGAGCGCCAGGAATCCTGACTACGCTGTTTCCTGATCGCTAAACGCGCGGACCAGATCCGACACGGATAGCACACCGATGACGCTGCCGTCGGCCGTCACCGGCAAATGCCGGATCCCCTGCTTCTTCATCAAGGCCATCGCCTCAGACAGAGGCTCATCTTCCTCGATCGTGACGAACGACTTGCTCATGCAGGCCGACACGGTGGTCGTATTCGGATCCAGTCCTTTCGCGACGACTTTCCGGCTAAGATCGCCGTCTGTGATGATCCCGATATAGCGAGACCCGTCATCCACCATCAATGAGCCTACTTTATGCTTCAGCAGCAGCTTCCCGGCCTCCTTCACCGTCGCCGCGCGATGGATACTCCGCACATCGTGCGACATATAGGCCTCCACCGTGGCGCGCAATCGCTTCTTCCCGTTACGGCTGCTTTCCCGCGTGGCCTGCACCCGGCGGCGCAACTCCAGATCGGCCAGGCAACTGGCGAGCACTTGGCGGCGCTGCTGAAGCGTTTCCCGTTCCACATCGTGCATGCCGCTCTCCTGGGCTTCTTCCGGGAGCATGATCGACTCCCCGCTCTTCGCATAGAAGTAGGCTTCGGCTTCTTCCGAAGCGGCGCCGAAAACCTGCCCGATCAGATCCTCGGCGGCCTCGTCGAAATCTTCCAAAGACGCGTTCCCCCGCTTGCGCGAGAGAAACGGCTGGAACTTGACCAACATCTGTTTGACGCGTGCAATATACCGGTCGAGAATATCGCTGCGTGTGAGCCCCGTGCGAACTCGTTTTGCCATGTGATCCCTCCTGCGTTGTACGCACGAGGATATCCCATGCGCAGCGCAGCCTCAAGCCTCCGTTCCCTACGCCGCAGGCGAAATATTTGTTTCCTTTCCCACCAGCACTTTCCTGGCTCCGCCGCCGCGGACGCGGTGCATCTTCTCCCGTGTGTGGTAGGGCAGCAGGCCTTCGAGCACTGCCGGAAGTTTGTCGCAGGGCACGTCTTCCATAATCTTGACTGCCAGCTTCGGGTCGGGCCCCGACCGGCCGCCGACGTAAATATCCACCGCCTCGACGACCTTCCCGTCGACTTTGGCCTTTTTCCCCAACAACCCCACATCGGCAACCAGGTGATTGCCGCAACTCGCGGGGCAGCCGGACCAATGCATGGTGATCGGCTTGAGCGAGTTGCCCAGCCGCCCCTCAAGCGCCTTGGCCACCGCGACCGCCCGCCCCTTGCTTTCAATCACCGCCAGATTGCAGTAGTCGCTGCCGACGCAGCTGACCAGGCCTTTATAGAGGGCCGACGGGTTATAGGCGAATTGCTTTAAGAGCGGTTCGTCCGCCAGATCCCCGACGGTCCGATCGCTGATATTGGGAATGATCAGCGCTTGACTGGGAGTAATGCGGATTTCCCCGTTCCCATACTTCTCCGACAAATTCAGGATCTTCACGAGATCCGCCGCTTTCACCCGCCCGACGAGTACTTTGAGCCCGGCGTAGTTCATTCCCTGTTGCCGTTGACGGAAGATCCCGACATGGTCTTGTTCTCCCGTTTTCCGGGCATCTATTCCGGCCGACGCGAGCCGTTTGCCTAGACGGGCTTCAACTTCGGCGCGAAATCGGACCTCGCCCCAATCGTCGATCAAGAACGCGAGACGGGCTTGCGTGCGACTCTCCCGCGGCCCATGGTCACGATAGATTTCCAGAATCGCGCGGCACACATCCAACGCCTCGGCCGGATTGACGAACACATCCAGGGGCGTGGCGATTCGATACCCGCCCGATCCCAGCTTGCCCCCCACGAGCACGTTGAATCCCGCGCACCGGTCATGCCCCAAATCATAGTGCGCCGGCACAAGCGCCAGATCTTGCGTCTCCATATGCACGCAGTTATGCGGGCAGCCGGTCACCGCCACATTCAGCTTGCGCGGCAGATTGGAGTAGGCCGGATTGCCGAGAATCGCTTCGTTGATCGCCCGCACCAGCGCCGTGGTCTCAACGACCTCATCCGGGTTGAGGCCGGCGATGGCGCAGGTCATGACGTTCCGGACATTGTCCATGCCGGTTTGCATGGAGGTCAGTCCGACCCCGTCCATCCAGGCAAAGACCGCCGGCACATCTTCGATCTTGATGCTCCGAAGTTGGACTTGTTGCCTGGTGGTCAGATCCAAAACTCCGTTGCCATAGGTCGAAGCAATCTCGGCCAGCGCCCGCAGTTGATACGACGACGTATGCCCGCCGGGAATCCGCACCCGTACCATGAACAATCCCGGCGTAGGATTGCGCAGAAAGAGGCCATACCACTTGAGCCGCTGGACATCGGCCTCAGGAATCGATTCCCACCCGGTCGTCGCATAGTGGGCAATCATCTCCCGCACCGCCAATCCGTCACGCTCAGCCTTGATCGCCTCGATCTTGTTCATCCCGTCCTCCTCACGGTCTAGTTGATTAACTCTACCCGATATCCGGTGACATCCCGTACTAATCGTACGATTCCCGCCCGGCTCCACCGATCGACGGTGAGAAAGATCTGCGCAAGACAGTCTCCCCCCAGCACGCCGGCGATATCGTCGAGCGTCACCGCTCGGCGGGCGCGCAGCAGGTCTCCGAGGGTCTTCTCCAATCCCATGTGTTCCCGATCACCGGCTCGTTCCATGTCCATCGTCGCCTCCTTTCCCCCCTTGAAACACAATGGCGCCAGCCTCCGGCAGGCCCCGCTCAAGAGCCCCGGAAGCTGGCGCCATTGCCAGCCGAACGGCGCCGACAACATCGTCGGCGCCAGCGTTCCTCGATCCTGCTAGAACGTCTTATACTCGAGCCACTTGCCGTTCAGGGTAATCTTGCAGCGGGCCTCACCCTGGCTTCCCGTCACCTTTTCCATTTCCATCGTGTAATCGATCGCGCTCATAATGCCGTCGCCGAACATTTCATTGGCCTGCTCGCGCAATGAATCTCCATAGACCCCGATGATTTCCAACAGCCGGTACTTGAATGGGTCCGTCGCATTCGGGAAATCAGCCCGGACGGGAAATTTGCTGAGTGCCGCCGTCAGCTCGGCATCCAGCCCGATCAAGTCGCCGACCTTCTTGGCTTCATCGGCCGTCAACTTATGATTACCATTCAACGCGGCGGCGACAAATGTGGGGTTCTTCCCGACCACTTTTGCGACTTCGGCAATGGTCACTTTCTTGGCGACCCGCTTCTCCTTGATGGCCTTCCGAATTTCATCTTTCGACATCGTCATCGTCTCCTTGTAAGAGTATGGATAGGTGAACGGTTCCTCTCGCTACGATCCTGCCGGCACCGACACGGCCGGTACCGGGACGGTGACTGATTCCGCTGCTTCGACACGATAGGGACTCACGAGCCAATAGAGTCCGCCGACGAACATCCCACCGCCGACAATATTGCCCAGCACCACAAAGAGTTGGTTGTACCAAAACCCCGCCCAGCTCACGGCGGCCTCGTGCGGCATGAAGAGCGCCATACCCAGGAACGATTGATTGGCGATGCTGTGTTCAAACCCGATCCCAATGAAGGCAAACAGACACCAGAAAATCAGCATGATCTTCGCCGCGTCATTGGTCGTCCGCCCCGCCGTCCAGACCGCCAGACAGATGAGCCAGTTGCACAAGATGCCGCGCACGAACAACTCCCACGGCCCCAAGGACATCTTCACCCCGGCCACTTTTTGAATCATGTCGGCCGTCGGCCCCTTGGCAAAGACGCCGGACTCCACCACGAGCCAGGCCAGCGCCAACGATCCGATCAGGTTCCCGAACCAGGACCAGAAGTTGAGCTGGAAAACTTGGCCCCACGTCACGCTGCGCGAGAGCCCGCCGATCGCTCCAATCATATTGTTGCCGGTGAACAGTTCCGACCCGGCGAAAATCACCAGCGTCAGGGCGATACCGAACGAGGCGCCCATCACCAGCTTGACCACCGGCGATCCAGCCGCCGCGAGCGGCGCGCCCAGACTGAAGATCAGGGCAATGCCGAATCCCAGATAGATGCCGGCCATGGCCGACAACACAAGGTACCCACCCAATGATGTATCAAGAAACCCCACCTTCTTCTTTGCCACCCCTGCGATCCGTTCATGATCCGCGTGATGCATAGTCCCCTCCAGGTTAGGTCGTCCGATGATTGTCCAGAAACACAAAAGGCGTCCTTCTCCCTCAGGGGAAAAGGACGCCTTTGTCCATCTCACGACAGGTCTGCCACGACCTGCCTCTACGCGCAAGGCTTCGACGAAGAAGCCTCACTGGCTCAGAAAATCAAAAGGCGCCCGCCATCCCTTTCAGAATGACGGACGCCTTTGTCCGTTGCCTTATGTCGAGAGCCTCGACCGGGGCGCCTTTGCCACGATCAGCTCATACAATGATTTCTAACACGGCTTGCAGTCCACCGTCAACCCATACTTTCGAATAGGCCCGGCCACGTCCTAGATGTCGTAGTACAAGAAGAACTCGTACGGATGCGGCCGCAACCGCATCGTATCGACTTCCTTCGTACGCTTGTACCCGATCCAGGCCTCGATCAAATCCTCCGTAAAGACCCCGCCCTTGAGCAGGAATTGGTGATCCTTTTCGAGGTTGTTCAGCGCCTCGTCGAGGCTGCCCGGCATGGTCTTGATCTTGGCGGCTTCCTTCGCTTCGAGATCGTAGAGATCCTTCTCTGCCGGTTCGCCCGGATTGATCTTGTTCTCGATGCCGTCCAATCCCGCCATCAACATGGCTGCGAACGCGAGATACGGGTTGGCACCGGGATCCGGGAAGCGCACTTCGATCCGCTTCGCTTTGGGGCTCGGCGAATACATCGGAATGCGGATACCCGCCGACCGGTTCCGGCTGGAATAGGCCAGCAGCACCGGCGCTTCGAATCCCGGCGTCAACCGCTTATAGGAGTTGGTCGTCGGGTTGGTAATCGCCGCCAGGGCCGGCGCATGCTTGAGAATGCCGCCGATGTAATGGAGACACATCTGGGACACGCCCGCATATTCCTTGCCCGCGAAGAGGGGCTTGCCGTCTTTCCAGATGCTCTGGTGCGTATGCATGCCCGATCCGTTATCGCCGAAAATCGGCTTCGGCATGAAGGTCGCAGTCTTGCCGTGACGGCGCGCGACGTTCTTGACGATGTACTTGTACATCATCATTTTGTCGGCCGTCCGGACCAGCGAGTCGAACCGGATGTCGATTTCCGCCTGACCGGCCGTGGCCACTTCATGGTGATGCTTCTCGATGGAAATGCCGGCCTTCTCCATCTCCAGTACCATTTCGGTCCGGATATCCTGCTGCGTGTCGGTCGGCGCCACCGGAAAGTAGCCTTCCTTGGAACGGATCTTTCCGCCCAGGTTGACACCCTCCTGGCCCATGTTCCAGACACCCTCTTCGGAATCGATGAAGTAGTAGCCGCTGTGATTCGTCTGATCGTAGCGGGCCTGATCGAAGATAAAGAATTCGGCTTCCGGGCCCCAGTAGGAGGTGTCGCCGATCTTGGTGCTCTGGAGATACTTCTCCGCCTTCTGGGCGATGAAGCGGGGATCGCGATTGTAGGTCTCGCGGGTGATCGGATCGACGACGTTGCCGATCAAGCTCAGCGTCGGCACGGCGCAAAACGGATCCATAGTCGCCGTCGAAGGATCGGGCACCACCAGCATGTCGCTGTTGTTGATGGCCCTCCATCCACGGATCGATGAGCCGTCCAGACCGGACCCGTCCTTGAAGAGGTCTTCCGTCAACTCCCCGAGCGGAATCGTAAAATGCTGCCAGGTTCCGATCAAATCGACGAACTTCAAGTCCACCACCTGGACCTTGTTCTTCTTCGCAAACTCTAACACCTCACGGACGTTCATCCCCTCCTCCTTTCAGGCTCCTCACAACAACCTGCGTGAGACCTTTTCGACGGTTATGCTGCCTTCACACCCACAAACTCTTCGATTTCCTTCCAAACCCCATGACGCACCCGCTCGATCTGCTCCGCCTGCTCCACCTTTTTCCCTTGCGCATCGGTCACGTAAAACACGTCCGCGACCTGATCGAGGCGAGTCGAAATACGCGCCGCGTGCACGGACAATCCCTGGCGGAAGATGGCGTTGGTGATGACGTAGAGCAAGCCCTGCCGGTCGTCCGCAAACACATCGACGATGGTGTATCGCTCCGACGTTTCATTGTCGATCCGCACTTCCGTAGCCTGACGCGCCGGCCCGATCGACCGCGATGCCGACATGCGCGTCCCCCGCTGCACGACGGCTTCGATCCCTTCCCTCCCCCGCAAGACGGACTCGATCATGGCCGCGATGGACTCACGCCGCTCAGCCGGAGGCGCTTCGTTGTAATCCGGGTCGGTGACCTGAAAGGTATCGACCACCACGCCGTCCTGCCGGGTCAGAATCTGCGCGTCCAGAATCTGCAATCCATTCGCCGCCATCACCCCGGCCAGCTTGGAGAACACGCCCGGGATCACGTCGTTGAAAGTCACAACCGCATATTCGCAGGTTCCCAGCGCTTCGTTGAACTCCGAATCGACCAGGACCTCTCCGGGACTCAACTGTCTGATCGTCGACAAATGCGCGGCAATGCGTCTCGGCGAGGTTCCGTAGGCATACCGCAATGGAAACTGACGCAACTGCGCTTCCACCCAGGACGGGGAAATATCCGCCTGTCCGCGGAACACCGGCTGCTGCATTATCTCGGCCACAATACTCTTGAGGCGCTCCGGCGCATCGGCGGCCTCCCGCTCTCCCGATACTTCCTGCATCGTGCGCACATACAGCTCGATCAGCAGTGATTCCTTCCATTTCGTCAACACACCCGGTCCTACCGCCGCAATGTCGGCCGCCGTGAGCGCCAGAAGCTTGCGCAGCACCTCGGGCGTTCCCGCTTCGCGGGCGAACGGCAACACAACTTTCTCGTCGTTGGGATCCCGTCGAAAGGCGGTATGGGCCATCATGAGATGCCGATGCACGAGAAAGGACACGGTCCGGCGCTCCGTATCGTCCAGACCCAATCGCGCGGCCATCTCTTCGGCGATCCGCCGGCCGACTTCGCTATGATCCTCTTCCTGGCCTTTCCCGAGATCATGGAGAAACACCGCGAGATGGAGCAGATCCTTGCGCTTGATCTCCCGATACACTTCACCCAACATGCCCTGATCCTGCGCGAACGATTCCACTTTCGCGACCGCCAACAGACTATGCTCGTCAACGGTGTATTTGTGGTACTGGTTGAACTGCATCAGCCCCCGCACGGATGAGCAGACGGGAATCAACTTTTCCAGCAAATGCGCGCGATGCATCGCTTCCAGCGTGGCAGCCGTGCCAGGTCCAGCGAGAATACTCAGGAAGATCCGGCTGACTTCCGGCGTCCGGAACCCTTCGTCCGTGAGCCCTTCCATATGGCGATGGATATCCTCGACCAACGCCGGCTCGATCGCGACCCGCTTCGAACGGGCGAGATCAAACAACCGCATCAGCAAGGCCGGGCTTTCAATCACCCGCGGCCGCAATTCGACCGGCACGGTCAAGGTCTCGCCGCTGAGGACAAAGTACTGCTCCAGCTTGGCCGACGGCAGCCATCCGGTGAGGCGCGCCCAGATCGAGCGCGGCTTGCACCGCCGGACAAACCGGACCGTCGCTTCGTGCAGCCCCATGGTATGGCGATAGTACTGCTGCATGAACTGCTCGACGGCCAGGAGATGCGGACGGTCCTCGAATCCGAACCGCGCCGCCAGCCACACCTGCTCATCGAAGGAGAGGATTTCTTGCGCTATGCCCGCATGAATGTGCAACAACCCGCGCACGCGCAGTAAAAACTCCCGGGCTTCACTTACGACGGCATGATCCTGCCGCGAAAGGAACCCCCGATCCGACAGTTCACGAATCGTCGGCGCCTGGTACCGGGCGATCCCGGCCCATTGCAACAGATGCAGATCGCGCAAGCCGCCCTGGCTTTTCTTTACATTCGGCTCGAGCAGATAGACCGTTTCGCCGAATTTTTCGTACTCCCGGCGTCGCTCGGCCAGCTTCTGGTCCAGATATTTGTCGACCCCGACCGTGGACACTTTGCGCGAATAGAGCGCATGGAATTCCTGAAACAGCTGAGAGTGTCCGGTGAGGAACCGGGCTTCCATCATCGAGGTGCGCACGGTCGCATCGCTCAGCCCCAGGCTGATGCAGTCCGCGATGGTACGCACGCTGTGACCGACTTGAAAGCCGATATCCCAAAGAGGATGGAGCACCTGCCGCACGAAATCCGGGACGATCTTCTGCGCCTCAGGACGGAACAGCACCATCAAATCGATATCCGAATAGGGTGAGAGCTCACGCCGGCCATAGCCGCCAATCGCAACCAAACAGCACTGCTGAAAGGCGGCGGTCATCATCGCCTCGCCACCCTGGCGTGCAGCATTACGATACCGGCCGACGATTAATCCGTCCGCCAGATCGGTCTGGGCCACCACCAACTCCGCCCCGGACGCTCCGTCCATCAAGCGTCGCGCAATGGCCTGCCGCTGCTCGGCCAGCATGGCGCCGACAGCCGCGCCATCGAGGTCGGTTTGCGCAAAGACCCGCTGATCGGACGAAAGACTCACAACGCGGTGTCCCCCGTTTCCCCCGTTCGAATCCGGACGGCCATACCAAGATCGCGCACGAAAATCTTCCCGTCTCCGATGCTGCCGGTCTTGGCCGTTCTGGCAATCGTATCGAGCACCCGCTGCACCTGGCTGTCCGGCACAGCCACTTCGACTTTTACTTTCGGCACAAACTCAATTGTATATTCCTGTCCGCGGTAGGTCTCCTTGTGGCCCTTCTGACGGCCGAACCCTTTGACTTCCGTCACGGTCATCCCCTGTATGCCGATCTCCAGCAGGGCATCCTTGACCTCGTCCAACTTGAAAGGCTTGATGATGGCTTCGATCAATTTCATGCTCGATCTCCTATGAGTAGGCGCGCTCGTTGTGTTGGCTCAGATCCAATCCTGTCGCCTCTTCTTCCGGCTCGATGCGCAGTTTCGTCATGCCATCGACCAGCTTGAGCAAGAGAAACGTCACGACCGCGGAAAAGACCGCAACCACGATCACCGTCAGCACCTGCACTCCGAAAAAGGCAGCGTTGCCGTACAACAGCCCGTCGGCTCCCCCGGCGTTGATCGCCTTACTGGCGAACAGCCCTGTCGCGAGAATGCCCAGCACTCCGCCGACCCCGTGAATCCCCACGACGTCAAGCGAGTCATCATAGCCGAATCGACCCTTCCAGACAATTGCGAAGTAGCAGGCCAGTCCGGCCGCCGCACCGATCAACATAGCCGGAAACGGCCCGATATACCCGGATGCGGGTGTGACGGTCGCCAGTCCGGCGACGGCACCACTCGCCACCCCGAGCACCGTCGGCTTGCCTCGATGCACCCACTCCGCGATACACCAGACGAGCGCCCCCATCGAGGCCGCTGTGTGGGTCGCCACGATGGCCGAAATCGCGACCCCGTTGGCGCCCAGCGCACTGCCGCCGTTAAAACCGAACCACCCGAACCAGAGCAATCCCGTTCCTAGCAAGGTCATGGGAAGATTGTGCGGGGCCATATAGTCGGTGCCATAGCCGCGGCGTTTACCCAGGACGAGCGCGCAGACCAGCGCCGCCGCGCCTGAGCTAATGTGCACGACCGCGCCGCCGGCAAAGTCCAAGGCTCCCAGCTTCGCCAACCAGCCGCCCCCCCAGATCCAATGAGCGAGCGGCGCATAGACGAACAGCGACCACAGCGCCGAAAAGAGGACCATCGCGCTGAACCGCTTCCGCTCGGCAAACGCCCCCGCGATGAGCGCCGGCGTAATGGCGGCAAACATCATCTGAAAAAACATGAAGGCTTGATGCGGGATTGTCGGCCCATATGTTGGATGAGGCTCCACCCCGACGCTGGTCAAGCCGGCCCAATCCAGCCCGCCGATCACGCCCCCTTTGTCCGGTCCAAAGGCCAGACTGTACCCGATAAGAATCCATAACAGGCTCACCACGCTCAGGATGATGAAACTCTGCATGATCGTGCCCAGCACATTCTTGCTCCGTACCAGCCCCCCGTAAAACAGCGCCAACCCAGGGACCAGCATGACCAGCACCAACGCCGACGACATGAGCACCCAGGCCGTGTCTCCCGAATCGACCTTCAATGCCGTGGCCTGCGCGCTCGCCTCTGGCATCCCGACCAGCGATGCACAGAGCATCCCCAGCCCGGCTCCCAGTACGACCGCAAAACGTGTGAACATGGTCACGATCTGCCTCCTTCGCATCGGATTGTCACAAACCCAGGGAGTGAGACGAGAAGGATCTGCCCCCTCACCCCACTCCCGCTCCCCAGCCTTCAGACACTAGAACGTCTTGGTAAACTTCAGCTTGTAGAAATCTTCGTTGTTCCCCATGTCTTTTCCCGCGGTAAACCGGAAAGCCATCCCGCCCGCCAGCTTCATTTCCACATACGGTCCAATCCAGCGATAGTAATCCTGCTGATAGCCGGGCAGCGATCCTCCTCCTAAGCCTGTCGCGGATGCGCGTGTTGAGAGCAGCTGTTCATAGTGTACGCCCAGTGAGAACATGCTGTTCGCCCGATAGCCCACGTTCGCCCAATAATGCAAGAAGTCCCACGAACCGCGCCCCCCCACTCCGCGTGCCGCAGTCAGCAAGCAATTGGGATCATTTGAGCCGACCTGGGTACAATTTGACGCGCCAGGCTGTCCGGCTTTCCCGCCCTCTTCCCGAATGGCTTTGTAATACCCCATGTAAAACTCGCCCTCAAAACGATCGTCGACATAATTCATGGTCAGACTCGGCACGATACCCTCGAATGCCGTCGTCCGTTCGTTTGTGGCGCCATCGCCGTTCGAAAAGAATCCCCCGCGGGAGGACAACAACTGTCCATGAACAAATCCGATCATGGGTGTAATAGAAAGACGCTTGTCCAGAAAAGTCAGGTTCAAACCCATGTCCGTTTCCAGCCACGGGTTGTTATTGTGGACGCCGATTCCAGAAATGGCCGTCCAATAGGTCACACTGAATGCCAGCGCCACATTGTCGGTCAGACCATAAGTCCCATAGATCGCCGGATTGAAACCGAAGAAACTGTCGGCCTGCATGGCCATCGTCACTGACACCGGATGCTTCGTGGTATCCATCAAATCATCCGTCATACCGGCCTGAGACACTCCTGGAGAAAGGACAAGCCCACTGATCCCCAACAGAGTTCCAACGACCCACCCACGCACACCTCGATACCCTACCTTTTGCATGGCGCCTCCAAATGAATAAAAGACCTGCCTCCTTATCGCTCCCAAAGCGAGAGCGACAAAATGACGAACTCTGGCGCCATTGCCAGTGAAAATGACCAACCACTTCGTCGGTCGATGCGGCACAGGCGAAGGAGCCCCGCGAAGGCTCCCCGCAACACACACGGTTATCGATACCCGTTGGTGATCGGCATACGCCGATCCTTCCCGAATGCCCGGTGTGAAATCTTGATCCCGATCGGCGCCTGACGCCGTTTGTATTCGCTGCGATCCACTAGACCGATAACCTTGGCCGCCACGGCCCGGTCGAATCCCATCGCCACGATTTCTTCCAGCGACCGGTCCTCTTCCACATAGGCCTTGAGGATCGGATCCAGTACCGGATAGGGCGGCAGACTGTCTTCGTCTTTCTGGTTCGGGCGCAATTCCGCCGTCGGCGGACGGTCGAGGACACGTTTGGGAATCACAGGGGTCTTCCCGACCGCATTGCGCAAATGCGAGAGGTCATAGACCATGGTCTTCGGCACGTCCTTGATCACGGCAAACCCGCCGGCCATATCCCCGTAGAGGGTCGCGTAGCCCACGCTCATTTCACTCTTATTGCCGGTGGTCAGCACGAGATGGCCGAACTTATTCGAAAAGGCCATGAGCAGATTGCCCCGGATGCGCGCTTGAAGATTCTCCTCGGTCGTATCGACCGGCCGTCCCTCAAACGACGAGGCAAGCGACTGCCGATAGGCGTCGAACGTCGGGGTAATCGCAATCGTGTCATAGGCGATGTGCAGCCGCCGGGCCAACTCCGCCACATCGTCACCGCTGTCCTGCGACGTATAGGGCGAGGGCATGAACAGGCCGAGCACGTTGTCCGCGCCCAGCGCATCGACCGCGATCACGGCGGTGATTGCCGAGTCGATTCCCCCGCTCAATCCGATGACGACTTTCTTGAATCCGTTTTTCCGGACATAGTCCCGCACCCCGAGCACCAGCGCGGCATACACCTCGTCCAATTCCTCCCGCAAAGGCTCGAGCCCCGGAAGGACGCGCGCACGCTTCGGAGCGGCGGGGAGCTTCACAGTCATCCGCTCGACGGCGCCCGCCAGCTTGGCAGTCAGCGCCTTCGTCCGCCGCTGCGCCATTCGGTGCCGCAGCACGGCATCGGCATTCAAATCAGCCAGGAGAAAATCTTCCTGGAAGGCTTTGGCCCGCGCGATGACTGCGCCGGTCTGATCGAGCACCAGGCTGTTGCCGTCAAACACCAGCTCGTCCTGCCCGCCCACGGTATTGGTGTAGGTCACGATCACGCCGTTCTCCCGGGCGCGCGTCGCCAGCATCTGCTCGCGAATCCGGCTCTTCCCGATCTGAAAGGGAGACGCGTTGATGTTGATGATGACATCGGTGCCGGCAGCGGCTTGCAGACGTGTCGGGCCGTCCGGAAACCAGATGTCTTCACAGACATTGAGCCCGACAGTGACCCCGCGAAGTGCGATCACCGGCAAGGTTCGGCCGGGGTGAAAATAGCGGCTCTCGTCGAAGACTCCATAGTTCGGAAGGATCCACTTGCTGTATCGGCACAGCACGCCCCGCTCGCCGATGAGTGCCGCCGAGTTGGTCAATTCATGCTGCCCCGCCGCGACCACCGATTGCCGGGACTTCCCGTTGCCCGCCTGTCCCTGGCCGACATGGCCGACCACCGCGAGCACGCCCTTACATTCCTTCGCAAGCTCATCCAGCGCCCGCAGATTGTCCGCCACGAACCGTGGCTTGAGCAGCAAATCTTCCGGTGGATACCCCGTCACCGCCAGTTCCGGGAAAGCCACCACATCCGCCTTAGCCTTCCGGGCCTCCTTGATCCAGCGCTTGATCGCACGGGTATTCCCGGCAATATCGCCGACCGTGGGGTTCATCTGGGCCATGGCGATTCGAAGAATGCGCATGAACTACCCGTTTCCAAGAGAATGCTCAAAACAGTCGCCCGCAAGGCCGCAGCGACGTGAAGCACCGAGGCATACCAGTCCGGTACGTCGAGGTTCCGAACTAGTGAGAACGAAGCCGGCGGCTGTGTTCAGCATTCACAACAAAAAAAACGCCCTCAGGCTTTTCTTCCCGTAACCGGGTGAAAACGCCGGAGGACGTCATTGTCCGACCAATGCGATCAAAGCAACCGGAGACTCCATTGTCTCCGAAATAATAGATTGGTTTATAGCAATGCCGCCGCATTCCTGTCAATGGAGGAAACCGCATTTCTAACGGAGAGGTTGCCTGAAGACCTGAAGATTCGCTCAAGAACCTATGTTAGACTGCGTCTCATGATCCGGCATTCAACCAGACCCGCACTGAGCTGCAGCATACTAGTTGGATCTCTGCTTTTGGCCGGGTGCGGAGCCTTTTCCGATCAGACACTGGTAACCGACAGCGCAGACGGCGCGGTCTACCTCCAGCAGCTCTCCAATCGGGGCACGACCATGCGCTACAGCGGCCCCCTCAAAGCATTCAAAGCCAGTCACCCGATCGACCTGCCCCTCGATACATTAGCCAAGACGTTTGCCGGACTCTCCATCGGCATTTACCCATCGGACGATCACAGCACCTATGGGGAAGTGAAACCCACCCGGGTCTTCTCACCACAGCAGGTCGCTTTTCTAGCCCCGGCCGTTGCTACAGCGCTCAAACGGGCGCAACCGGACCACCGAGTCAAGTTTCAGGTCGGGGGCGGCAACGATGTGACCGATGGAACACTCTACATCGACGGCCCGGTGTTGCATCTTGCCATCAGCCATTATCATTCACTGGCGGATCGGCGTGACGAACAACTCTCGATTTACGCCCTCTCGTTCGAGCCTCGCGACTTCCAAGTCCCCTCGGCCACGCCGCAAACCTGGATGGAAATCGAGCCGGATCGGCCTAGAGTCGCACTCGCGTATGGACTGCTGGCAAAACTCCCGTCAGCCGTACCGCTCACCCCGACTTCCCCTACCCCGGCCATAGCCCTTCCCGTGCCGGCAAGTGGTTCCGTCCCGCAGACAGCCGAGTCCGCTCCGGCCATCAGGGCCGTCGTGGATAAACAGGCACAGGAGCTGGAAGGCTTGCGTGCAGAGTTGGAGGCGCTCAAGAAGCAGCTAGCGGAACAGGATACCAAACCCAAGCCCAAGTCAAAACCGAAAGCCTCACCCTAGCCACTCCTCCACAAACTCAGGCTGGCACAATTCCAACAACCTCAACCCGATCGGAACGTGAGATGTGGATGATCAAGAGTCTATGTAGTGGGACAGTCGCAAAATAGAAAGCTACGGAAGGACGGACCATCGATCAACATCTCAACCGTCCGTTACCTGAATCCGCTGCACCAGACCGGATTCGATAACTCCGAACCTGGTCAGACCTTTCGTTTCTCGGCGCGCTCGTCGATATCCCCGGCAAGCAGGATTGCTTCAGCAATCTCTCTCATGGATTTCCGCAAGTCCATACTTTGCCGTTGAATGAGCTTGAAGGATTCCTCCTCCGACAGCCTCTTGGATCGCATGAGATACCCCTTCGCACGATCTAACAACTTCCGGACGGCCAGGGCCTCTTGCATCTCGAACGATTTTTCCAACAACGTCGTATGCTCGATGGAAATTGCCGCCTGATTGGCGATCGCCTGCATGAGCCGCACTTCTTCCGACGTAAAAGTATGGGGAACCGACGTGTAACTATTGATTACGCCCACACACTTCTCCCGCATCATCATCGGCACAGACAGCAGCGAACAAAACCCCTCCTTCGCCGCTAAGTCAGAATACATATAGTCCCGCTCTTTCGTCACATCCGGAACGATGATTGATCGTCGCTCCTGGACAGCTCGACCGCTGATGCTTTGTCCGACCTTGAGATTGGGTTTTCGCCGATACGATTCGCTCAAGCTTTGCGTGGCAGCAATCCGCAGCTCTCCGCTGGCTTCGTCCAGCAGCATGATCGAACAGATTTTCGAGCCCAACATCTGCGCGGTCATGGTCACAATCAGCTGAAGAACATCGTCCGTTATCCGGTTGGACGCAACCGTCTCTGAGACTTGCGACAACGTTTCCAACTGCAGCGCCTTCCGGCGCATCTGATCATAGAGGCGGGCATTCTCAATTGCGCCTCCGACCTGATTGGCAATAGTGGTGAGGAGCGCGAGTTCATCTTCTCGATAGCGACGAGAGCGCTTATGCTGCACATTGATGACGCCGCTCACCTCTTTCTTGGCGAGAATCGGCACGGAGACAAAAGCCTGATACCGATCCTCGGGAAGGTTATTGAAAAACTTGAACCGAGGATCCTCACTGGCATTATTGGGAACGACCACACGCGTCCGCTCACGGGCCACCCAGCCGGTGATGCCTTCGCCCAGACCGATCGTAATGCGCCCGATCAGGCGAGGATGAGGATTTTTCGAGGCCCGAAGAATCAATTCATCCCGGCCGTCAGACAGCAGATACAGAAGACAGGCGTCCGCTTTCGTTACCTCGACCACAACATCGACAATATGCCGGAGCACGGCCTCAAGATCGAGCGTGTTACTGATCGACTCGCTAATCCGGTGCAGCACATCCACCTCGCGAGTCTTTTCTCGCAACGCTTGCTCTAATTGCGCGGATGAAAGCTTTTTTGATGCCATTTTTATAGATCCCGAGCGAGGATGTCCCTCATTGCACGTGTTTCCCTATTCACTTTGATCGCCCTCTGGCCCCTGCAGGAACAGTGTGAAACCACTCAGCAAACGTGGCTCGCTCAAGCGGCGCAATCCGAACTCGTCCGATCGCGGACGGCCACACACCCACCACTTTCCCCTGCGAGACCTTCTTGTCGTGCTGCATCGCCGCCCACACCTTCCCCATAGAAGGACTTGTCAGACGATCAGACAAACCGGCAGAACGGACGACCGACCTGATTCGCTCAACCGTCTTAGAGTCGCAATACCCCTGGTGCCTGGCTAAATCCGCCTCAAGCACAAGCCCAATGCCAACAGCCTCCCCATGAATCAACGACTGATAGCCGCCTAAGGCCTCTAGGGCATGTCCGATCGTATGTCCGTAATTCAAAATCCTTCGACGATCCGACTCCTGCTCATCCTCTGCCACCACCTGGGCCTTGATCTCACAGGAACGTTTCACAATCTGCATGACAGCCTGAGGCTCAAGTTGCAGAATAGCCGCCATTGTTCGTTCGAGATACGCAAAAAACCTCTTGTCGGCAATGATACCGTATTTGATCACTTCGGCCAGACCTGCAATCCACTCCCGCTTCGGAAGCGTACGCAAAAGCGCGGTATCAATCCAGACGGCCTTGGGCTGGTGAAATGCTCCGATGAGATTCTTTCCCAACCGATGATCGACTCCGGTCTTTCCTCCGACGCTCGAATCGACCTGCGCGACCAATGTGGTCGGAACCTGGACGAACGGAATCCCTCGCTGGTAAATCGCTGCAGCAAATCCCGTCACATCCCCTACAACCCCTCCCCCAACCGCCATCAACAACGACTTTCGCTCAAAGCGCTCCTTCGCCAGCACATCCAGAATCTTCCCAACAGTCGCGAGCGTCTTATTTTTTTCCCCTGGCGGCAATACGATTGGGACCGGGTGGAGCCCGGCCTGCTCACATTGCTCCAGCACGGCGCCAAGATAGTGCCTGGCAACATGCCGATCCGTCACAATGCCGACACGTTCGGTTGTGGCAATGGACTGAAGACGCATGGCAAGCTCGTCGATCAAGCCCGGCTTGATGACAATGTCGTAGCTTCGCGCTTTTAGCGACACCGACACTCGTTGTTCTGCTCTGCCCATTTTTCAACACTCTCCAGAAATCGCCTCAGTCTATGAAACGAGGCTTCAGGATCTGCACACTACTGGCTATTCGCCACTAGCTCATGTTGCTTGCATGAAAAACCGCGCGGATCGTAGCATAGGTTCGGACGAACTAAAAGGTGATCGCCTCACCGGTCGCGCGGCCATCTCCCCAGCCACTGCACTGCGGAGCCGACTCCTCCAAAAATGATCGGCCCGTACTCATTGCCACCTGCAACAAGTACGGGCCGATCCAACGCCGTTCTGCTGTTTGACTATGTCGTACGAATGATCGTCGGCGTCATGAAAATCAACAATTCCTGCTTCGACACGCTCTCCGATTTATTCTTAAAGAGCCATCCCAGGACAGGAATTCGTGACAGGTACGGAACTCCCTGCACGTTATTATTCTGGGTATCCACAAACACACCGCCGATCACCATCGTCTCGCCATCGCGAACAATAACCTGAGTCGTCGCTTCACGACGATCGATACTCGGACCCGCAGGATTGCTTCGCGCACCGACCGCATTGCGAGTAGCGCGAACCTTCATAAGGATCTGCTTTCCGACTTCCTTCGGATCGCGCGACGTAATTTGCGGAGTCACATTCAGCTCAAGATTCGCATCCACAAATGTCGTCTGCGTTCCCTGGAGCGACGTGGTTTGGAACGGAATTGATTCACCCTGTGAAATCTTCGCTTCACGCTTATCCAGCGTCGTAATTTTCGGAGCCGCAATCACTTTGCTTAACCCCAGCAACTCTCCAGCAGACAGCCGTAAATCCAAGGCAAAGCCGGGTGCCAGCTTACCAAACTGATATCCGATCGCCGGAACCGCCGGAAGTCCACCAACCTGCGCAGGGAGATTGACGATAAAGTCTCTTGGAATTGTGGTTGCGCCAGTCCCTCCAGTAGGAGCAAATGCGCCAGTTGCATTTCCAAGAAAGTTAAATGAGTTGGGCCCAAAATCACCGTTCTGAATGCCCCATTGAATGCCCATACCGCGTGCATAGACCGTATCGGCCTGAACAATGCGCGCTTCAATCTGAACCTGTGGCACTTGAAGATCCAACCCATCCACTAATTGCTTCATCACCGCAAGCTTGGTCTCGGTATCCCGGACGATCAACGCATTGCTTCCAGCACTGATATTCATGACTCCACGAGGGCTTAAATACTGCCGCAATGCTGTTTGCAGTTCCTGTGCTTGAATGTTCCTGATGTAGAACACGCGATCTACCAGTTCTTCAGCTTTGGTCTTCGCTTCCTTCGCGCGGGCCTCTTCATCCTGCTGCTTGGCAATGTTCGTCAGCGTATCAACCCACACGATTGTTCCCTGACGAATCATGCCCAACCCATTCATCTTGAGCAGCATATCCAGGGCTTGATCCCATGGCACGCTGACAAGCTTCATCGTCACCTTGGCCTTAACCCCCTCGCCCACCACGATATTAAACCCACTGACCTCAGCGATGAGACGAAGGATATTGGTGATATCGGCCTGCTGAAAATCTAACGAGATCCGGCGTCCAGCAAAGCGTGTCTGACCGGCAACAAGATCATCTCCTCTTGAATCGCTCTCCGGAGCTGAGCTCTCCGTGGCCATTTGAATGGTTCGGACCTTGAACTTCCCTTGCGCAGGCCCCATAACCTGCCCCTTCTTTGCGCGGGTCTCCCTCGGCACCGCCTGTCCAGAATCTGCAAACTCGCTCCCGCCTATTCCTACAGGATCGGGGATGTTTCCTTCAGGAGACGATGGCACGTTCACCGGAACAACATTCGCCGCCACCGCTCTCGGCTTTAACGAGACCAGAATGTCATGTCCAACAGGAGTGACCGAAAATGAGGGACGACCAAGAAGCTCGAGAACAAGACGAACCTTATCAGCATGATATCCAACTCTGACTTTTCTAAGAAGCTGATGCTGCCCCGAGACCAGGGGAGATTTGAGCGCCGACGACACAGAGATGAGATCAACAACCAGCCGATTCTCGTCCAATAATCGAGCGGACGAGAACAATTTCCCATCGCCCTTCACAAGGACGGTAACCTCGTCCCCTTCCGGACGGACTTCAATCTTAGTGACCATTTGGGCTGGAGCATCGATCGCATCGGACGCAATGGTTGCCTGGTCATGCGCCCTCTGCTCAAGGCCAACCGCCTGAGTAAGCAATGGCTCAGCTTGAACAGTCTGAGCGCTCAACAGGGCACCCACCATCCCCAGCCACCATGCCCGGCGAAACGAAGTACCTGCCACTGCCGCTAATGTTTTCATTCTGCGCCCTCTTTCGGGTGAAGAAGCTTTACGTATTCTCGCTCCTGTTTTTTCCCATAGACATCGGTAAACCGCTCTTGCACGATGATTCCTCGCTCCGTAATAGCACTCACAACGCCATTGTTCTGCCCGAGGCGTGTCCCCCGTCTGACGGCATACCCATACCCCTCAGGAGTCTGGACCATCGCCGTGTACCCGTATGCGCCCCACACAATGGCGATTAAATTCAGCTCCGTCAAATTGACTCGTTGGAGCGGAGGAAGGCTGACATCCATCTTTCCTGGTTGGAGTTGCTGCACGACCGGCGCAAACGGATCTCGACGGCCTGATGGATCATATCCAAATCCGCTCCCAGTATCAGGAAGAGTGGACGGAGATGAGAGCGAGGCCTCACCTTCAACCGAAGGATTGGCCATCAAGGTCGGAGCGATGGTTTGCCGTTGGATTTCAGGAGCGGGAGGCAGCTTAATCGAATCCTGCCGTAGCGGGCTGATTTGATTCGATGGGGTCAAAGTCCCGGCGCCAACTTCCGCGCCTGCGACGAACAGCAATACGCCAGCAAGGAAGATGGTGCCCGCTGGAATTCTTGGCACACGCGCTATCCGCTCCACACTAGACAGTTGCATAGCTCCTCAATCCCCTATTTGCCAACCGGAGCTGGCTTCCCAACATTTGGCACCGGAATCGCGGCAGCCTGCTTCTCCGGAGGAGCCGCATATGCCACAAGATCAAATTGCGCCTGGGACACGATTCGTCCCTGCTCCATCTTTGGCGCCCCCATCTTGAGACCTGAGACTGTAATAATTCTCGGCAGCCGATTAATACGATCAAAAAACAGTGCCGTTGTATGGTAGGCCCCGGTAGCTTCGACGGCGACAGGCATCTTCACAAACAGTTTCGACGCATCTTCTGCCTGAGCTCCCGGCCGCCACAACCTAATATCGAGCCCCAGGCGGACACCAAGATCGGACACTTGCTTCAACAGCATGACCGCTTCTTCTTCCGGAGGAAGTCGTTCCTTCTTTTTTGCCAGTTCGATCTCAAGCTGTTTATTGGCAGCGAGCAGTTCGTCGAGGTGCTTCGCCTTGATCGTGAGGGTCTGAATTTCTCCGTCCAACCGTGCGTTGTCCGCTTGAAGCATGTCAATCGCCGCGGCTTTTGGTTCTGCAATATAGAAGTAGAACCCCGCCATCAGCACCCCCACAAGCAAACCCAGCAGGGCCAGCTTCTGCGGAGCAGGGATACTGCGCAGCGTCTCTAGATTGATAGAAGGCAACGCCATGCTCAACCTTTCAGGCGAAATGCCAGTTTAAACTGGTAGATATTGATCTTATTCTCTACTGCGGCCTTACTTTCTTGGAGATTGATATTTGCGAAAAAATCAGTCCGGCGCAGATTGTTGACGAACTCGACAACATCATCATTCGTCAAGGCCTTCCCTTCTACTTCTACACTTTCAGCAGATAGCTTCAAATTGGTGAGCCAGACTTTCAAAGGCTCAATGCTTTGGCTCACAAAATCCAAGACTTTGACCGGCCCGACCCGCGCCGACTCAAGCTGATCAATCACCCGATTCTTATCCTCTAGCAACTTCTTCTTCTGCTCAAAGTCCTGTACCTGCTTCACCTGTTCTTTGAGCTGAACAACTTGCTTCTCTTTAGCTAGCTTCTCTTCCTGCCGAGCCTCAATGGCCTCATCAAGAGAAGAAGAGTACCACCAACAACCTGCGATCGTGACCAAGAGCACGCCAACACCCAGTAAGGCCTGCGCCCGAACATCATACTGAGGCTTGGCCGTGCGCCCTTTAGGGCCAGGAAGTAGATTGATACGAATCATCGGTCCCCCACTGATCTCAAGGCCAGTCCTACCGCAACAGAAGCCAGCGGCGCCATTTCAGCCAGGGCATCCTGATCGAAGTCACTTCCCGATGTATCAATTTCACTAAACGGATTGGCAACTTCAACCGGCGTTTGCATGCGATCGCTTAATTGCTGCACGAGCCCGCTGACGCGTGCGACCCCGCCACACACTAAAACACGATCCAGCCCCACATTTGAGGCAGAGGTCTTGAAGTAATCAACCGTTCTGGCAATTTCTGAGGCCACTTCTCCATTGACGCTATCAATCACACTGTCAATAGAACCCGAGGCGGCCTTCCCGCTTCGCTCGCCTTTTTTGGTCTCTTCAGCTTCCTCGTAGGACAGGCCCATTTCCCTCTGAATCGCTTCCGTGTAGCGATTGCCGCCCAACGGGATATCCCGGGTAAACAAGGAGACGCCACCGCGGATAATGTTGACGTTCATCACACTGGCTCCCAGATTCACCAGAGCCGTCGTTTCATCTTGCGCCAGGGGATAGTTAATCGCGTGCATATTTTCGATGGCAAAGGCATCAACGTCCATGACCATTGGCATCAATCCGGCACCCTTGACCAACTCGGTCAACTCATTAATCTTGTCCTTCTTTGCCGCCACGAGAATAACCGACATCTCCCCGGACCCCTCGCCTGAGGCATCAGCCGGAAGCACATGGAAATCGATATTCACTTCATTGATATCGAACGGAATATATTGTTCCGCCGCTAATTTCACTTGCCCTTCCAGTTCCTCATCGGGCATCGGAGGCAAGCTGATTTTTTTCACAATGACGGCGTGACCTGATATGGACACCGCGACCTGCTTGTTCTTGACATTCGATTCTTCGAACAACTCACGAATTGCCGAGACCACTCGCCCTTCGTCCATGACCGTTCCATCTACGATCACTTCCGGCTCCAACGGCTTCATGCCGAACTTCTGGAGATAGTACCGGCCCTTACTTTCCCTCAACTGCACCAACTTAATTGCGCTCGACCCAATGTCGAGCCCAACCAGCTGACGCTTGGGAGTCAGTAACGAGACAATGTCGGTCTCAAACATGTTTTTAAATGTGCTTAGCATATCCCTCACCCGCTACTCTACAGGACAAACTTTCGAGCGCGAATCATTTTCAGAATTTCCGCCACATTCTCCTGCGTATATAGCCGCCAGTTTCGCCAGTCTCGAGGAGGGCCAGAAATCAACCCTTCGCGCTCCCATCGAAACAACGTGGCTTTCGATATATCGAACAAGTCACACACCTGATTCGTCTTATACCCTGATATCTTGCGAATCGCGTTTCGTTTCTTCACGTGAAATGTGCTTGAGGGAAGCTAGGTTCTGCAGGTACAGGGTAAGTATAGTCAATATGCTCGACCTGTCAAGCAACACAACCGAACTGACAGGAAGCAGCGTGGACTGCAGCGCCTGAGAATCCTCCTTAGGACTTCTGCAGATCTCGATGCTTGAGGATCACTTCATGACCGATTGCACCAAGGCTCTCCCGGAGCCGACCTGCAATCGCGACCGATCGATGACGCCCGCCGGTGCACCCAATCGCAATGGTGAGATAGCTGCGCTGTTCACGCTCATAGAGAGGGATCAAGAACTTCAGCATGCTCTCCAGCTGCACCAGGAGGTCAATGGCGTCTGGATCGGACAACACAAATGCACGAACACGGGGATCATCCCCTGGAAGGGGCTTGAGGTCGGGAACAAAAAACGGATTCTTCAAAAACCGAACGTCAAACAGCAAATCAATATCGTAGGGAACGCCAAATTTGTATCCAAACGTCAGCAAGGTTACCGTCAAGCGCCGAGTGGCAGGACCTCGGGAAAACTCCTTCGTCAATACGTCCCGGAGTTCGTGCACGGTCAGATCAGACGTATCGATAATCCGATCAGCATGGCGACGCAACTCAGCAACCCGTTCTTTCTCAAACCGAACCCCTTCTAGGACCGGCAAATGTGGCAGGAGCGGATGCGGGCGACGCGACTCGGAAAATCGCCTGACAAGCACTTCATCTCGGGCTTCCAAAAAGAGCAGCCGAATCGCGTACCCGAGGGCTCTCACCCGCTCAAGCGTCCCGACCAAATCAGCAAAGAAGACTCGCTCACGAACATCGACGCCCAGCGCGACGTTCGATATCTCCCCCCCTTGCTGATTGCACAACTCTACAAACGTCGGGATTAACGCAGGCGGGAGGTTATCGATACAAAAATAGCCGGCATCCTCGAACGCCTTCAGCGCGTGCGACTTACCGGATCCGGAGAGGCCACTGACAATGACGAGATTAAGCTGCGCCATACGACTTAATTGGGGACAACTAGCTTGACCATGGAAGAGAAACTCACAGTCACCGAGGCAATAAAACCAGACGGCCTTTCGCCGAATTTTGAACTAGATCCTGCCCACCTCAAGCCAGACACTCATTCCCTTGTCTCTGGGAAGGAATGTCCTCGACGACCTTCAGCAAAAGGCTCAAAGACCAATACCCGCCCGCCGGTGCTCCGTTGAAGCACATGGAGATTCCCGGTCTCAATATGTGCAAACAACAGAAAGGCCTCACTGTGATCACCGAACCGATCATGTGCCTCCGCGAGGGACAGGACCGGCACAGCCCGACGCTCCACCTTGAAGGCTGGCTCCGCTTGCCACTCGGCCGCCAGCGCGCGCACCGACCGGACTCGGGTAGCCTTTGCAGGCTTATGACTGACCAATCGCTCCTTCAGCTTTCTGAGCTGGCCATCGATACGGTCCACCAAGGCATCAATCGTCGCGTACATTTCTCGCGTCGAAGTTTTCGCTTGCACACGTTTCCCGTGGACCACACAGACAGCTTCTGCCTTATGCTGCAGCTTCTCAACACTCAAGACCACTTGAACAATCCCGACTTTCAATTCGTACCGATCCAGCCGATCGAATCGTGTCTCAAGATACCGACGAAGTGCGGGCGTCACATCCATGTGGCGGCCAGTGATTCGTAGCTTCATGCGAAGTGTCTCCTTACGTGAACCGATTTCTGCGCCATGCCCAGCGGGCGCAGACTAAAAATGGCGTTTTCGCTGGCTTGCAGAAGGGATGTTATCCTCGGCGCGATACTTCGCCACCGTACGACGCGCGATCAGGACCTGCTGGAGTTTCAAACGCGCCGCAATCTCCTCATCCTTCAGCGGGCGCTGCACATCCTCCTCGGCAATCATTTTCCGAATCATTTCGCGGACCGACACCGACGACATCATGTCAGAGGGCTGATCAGCGCGTTGAAGTCCTGCGTTGAAGAAGAACTTTAATTCGAGCATCCCTTGCGGGCAGTACATATACTTGTTGGCGGTGACTCGACTAATCGTCGATTCATGCATTCCGATGTCTTCCGCCACCTGCTTGAGGACCAAGGGCTTCAGATGTTCAATCCCTTGCTCAAAAAACTGCTCCTGAAACTTCACAATACTCGTCACGACCTTGACGATCGTTTTATTCCGTTGATCGATACTCCGAATCACCCACTGGGCGGCTCTGAGCTTTTCATCGAGGTAAGACTTAGTTTCAGCCGTCCCGCCATCACCAGCCGTCATGAGTTGCTTGTAATACGGACTGATCCGCATACGCGGCAATCCGTCGTCGTTCAGTAAGACCACCCACTCCCCTTCGTTCTTGACGACGAAGACGTCGGGCACAATCACGTAATTCTGCGTGTTCGTGAACGGACGACCAGGTTTCGGCTCCAGATCCCCGATCAGCTTCGTCGCCTCGAAGACTTCCTCAACGGTGACATTCAAGGCTTTGGCAATCTTGGCATACTGTTTCTTTTCAAGGTCCTTGAGATGATGCAGAATAATACCTTCAACGACGGCTCCCTTGAGCGCACCAGGCCTTGCACCGAGCGACCCCATCGGATTCTTGCCCAGATGGCCAAGTTGAAGCAGTAGACACTCCGGCAGATCACGTGCCCCGACGCCGGTTGGATCAAAGGTCTGAATGTCCTTGAGGACCGACTCGGCCTCCGCCTCCGCAAATTCGCTCCCGCTGACAACTTCGGCCAGAGTTATTCTCAAATAGCCATCGTCATCCAAATTTCCGATGAGCAGGCGTCCAATGGCTTTCTCTCGTTCTGAAAGACCCGAGAGCGAGAGCTGCCAAAGCAAATGCTCTTCCAGTGATGTGGCTTTGGCCACCGTTTGCTCGTAAGAGGGAAACTCATCCTGAGACGAGGAGGGATATTCCGAGTCCCCGGCTCGACGATCCGAGCCAAAGTACTCTTCCCATCCAGAGGCTGAAAACTCTTCTGGCGAGCCTCGCTCCTCAGGAGTTCCCGCCTCCTCCGCGTTATCTTGTGTGGCCGTTGCAGAGGGGTCTTCCGTTTTTCCTTCTGCCGCCGCCGCTTCAGCTTCCTCAACTTCAGCCTGCACTTCATCAAGAAGAGGATTTTCGAGCAGATGCTGGGTCAGACTTTGCTGCAATTCAAGACGAGACAGCTGCAACAGCTTAATCGCCTGCTGCAACTGCGGCGTCATGATTAGCTTCTGGCTAAGCCTCAAATCGAGACGAAGTTTCATAACTGGATATTCAACCCTCTACAGCTTGAATCGCTCTCCAAGATACACAGCCCGAGCGGTTTCACTCTTGACAATGGCCTCCGGAGAACCGGATTCCAGGATCAATCCTTCATTAATAATATAGGCACGATCGGTAATGGATAACGTCTCTTGAACATTATGATCGGTGATGAGAATCCCAATGCCCTTGTCTTTCAGTCGAAGAATAATCTGCTGAATGTCGGCCACCGCGATCGGATCAATCCCGGCGAACGGTTCATCCAGGAGCATGAAGGAGGGGCTTGTCGCTAAGGCCCTGGTGATTTCCAATCGACGACGCTCTCCTCCTGACAGCGCATACGCCATACTGCCACGAATGTGGAGGAGATCAAGGTCCTTGAGCAACTCATCAACCCGTGCCATCCGCTCACCACGAGGATAGCCTAGGATTTCCAAAATCGCCAAGACATTCTTCTCTACGGAAAGGCGACGAAAGACCGACGACTCTTGCGGGAGATACCCGATCCCCCGCCTGGCCCGTTGATACATCGGCAAATCCGTGATGGACTCGCCGTTAAACGTTATCTCCCCCTCGTCCGGCTGGCAGAGACCCACCACCATATCGAAGATCGTGGTCTTTCCCGCGCCGTTCGGACCAAGCAGCCCGACCACTTCGCCAGCACGCACTTCGATTGCCACGCCCTTGACGACTTTTCGCCCGCGAAAACTCTTCTCCAACCCTCGAGCCCGCAAGCACGATGTGTGCGGACCGGTCACGAAGTCCGACGTCCCCAGCAATTCCGATTCGGTTCCCTGCGTCATTTCATTCCGCCACGTTCGCCGTCGATGAGGAGATGCGAACCCCCTTCAACGACACTTCGATCTTCATCCAGGTAAATCACGATCTTCTCACCGCTGACTCGCGTCCCCTTCTCCCAAGCCACCGGATCCCCGGTCAAGGTCACAACCCGTCGACTATTGTCGAACACCGCCTTATTGGAGGTCGCATTTCCGGTCTCTTTTTCGATGCGCACATGGCCAGTCGCCTCAATCTGCTTGACGGACCGACCTGAAGCCCCTGGCATCACATCGGCACCCTTGCCTATTGGTTTGGCTGTAGAAGAGGGATCACTCTTCTTGATTTCTCCAGGCTCCCCTTTCTTGGCATCCGCAGACTGAGGGGAGAACGACACCACCATCTTGTCCGAATAGACCATCAACGTCCCTTGCGTCAGAATAACCGACCCTTCAAAGACGGCCTGACTATCCTGATTACGCACCGTCATTTTTTTTGCGGTAATAGTTGTCGGAGCCTGAGCGGGAGCTGACCCAGCAGGGACAGCCGCACCCACAGGTGTCACAGATTCGGCTATGACCGGGGCCAAGAGACTAAGAACCAGAAACGAGATCCACATGAACATCATCAAGTACCTCAAACTCTTCAGACTCTGTCCGTCCCAGTAATCCTTTGCCGGTAATTTCCAATCCATTGCCGACAATGCGGACGGGATCACCGGTCTGAATGATCTTTGTGGCATCGGTCCATGCCAGGTGATTGGTATAGATCGTATATCCGCTTCCCGTCGCGATGATCAGCGGTTCCGTTCGATTCGCCAAGACGAAGTTTTTCGTGGCCGTATCGAGCGCGCCTTCGTCCCCCAGAACGGTCACCTCTTTCCCGGCTTGTCCATAGAGCGTCACTTCAACGTCGCTCAGGACTGCGCGCTTTTCCAACTCGAATAGGCGCGCCTGCTTGGCCTGCACCCGCCACTGCACCACATCTCCCTTGGTCTGTGTGAAGGTAAAATCAGAGATTTTCGCATCTGCGCTTTCAATGGCACCTGGCGCAACAGGCTGATTTGTGGGAGCGGAGTCTGCGTTCACAAACAGCAGATAAATCAGGAATGCTGCCAGTGCTCCACTTACAGTAAGGAGGCTTCGTCTGGCTACTACATCCCACATGCATCACACCGGCTACCAGATAGACTAGGCAAAACTCTGGCACGATAGTAGCACTGAGGATCAAGCAAGTAAACGCCCGCTGTTGACAAAAAAGAGAAAGAGCTCCCCACGTATGACACGTGAGGAGCTCTTTCTACTCAACACACAACTGCAGGTAGCGCTAGGCAGAGGCTTCCGGAGAAACGGCGGGAGTTGTCGTCGCTGGAAGGGCGGCCGCCTTGGATGAGGCCTTCTCCACCATCGTCACCAACTCGATCGCCACCATTTCCGCCCCGTCGCCGATGCGGCGGCGAGTCTTCACCATACGGGTGTACCCACCCTGCCGATCCTTGAATCGTCCCGCAACATCGCTGAACAGTTTTGAAACCACATCTTTGCTCCGGATAAACGCGAGGGCCCGGCGACGAGCCGGCAAGGTTCCTTCCTTCCCCAGCGTAATCATCCGATCGGTAAACCCGCGAATCTCTTTTGCCTTCGCCTCGGTCGTCTCAATACGCTCATGCTCCAAGAGCGAGGTCACGAGGCTCCGGAACAGGGCCCATCGATGCTTCGTCTGCCGACCAAGTTGACGGCCTTTTTTTCTGTGTCGCACGGCATTCCCCTTCGCTGAAAATTACTCTGACTGCGAACTCCCGTTGCTGGAGGATCCGGCTTCAACCCGTCCTCCCAGCGTGAGGCCCATCTCCAACAATATTTCCTTGATCTCATTCAACGACTTCTTGCCGAAATTCTTCGTCTTGAGCATTTCGTTTTCCGTCTTCTGAACCAGATCACGAATGGTCTTGATGTTGGCATTCTTCAAGCAATTCGCCGCCCGAACGGAGAGCTCGAGTTCATTCACGCTCCGCGAGAGATTCTTATTCTCTTCAAGCTCCGACTCGTCATATCCCGCCTCGCGCTTACCTTCGCCGCGCTCTTCCGGGTTGATGAAGATATCGAGGTGATCGCGCAAAATATTCGCCGCCGTCGACAAGGCATCACGTGGACTGATGGTCGCATCTGTCCAGATCTCCATCGTCAGCTTGTCATAGTCGGTCATGCGACCAACGCGCGCGTTTTCCACATGGAAGTTCACACGCTTAATGGGCGAGAACACGGAATCGATCGCGATGACACCGATCGGCAATCCTTCTTCCTTATTGCGCTCGGCCGGAACATATCCACGACCATGCTTCACCGTCATTTCAATATCCAACGTGGCATCTTTATCCAGCGTCGCAATATGAAGATCCGGCGTGAGAATGGTCACATCGGCATCGTGGATAATATCGGACCCCTTGGCTTCGCCTGGTCCCTTCTTCCTCAAACGAATCGTCTTCGGCTTATCGGTATGAAGAGCCAAGCGCAGGCTCTTGATGTTCAAGATAATGGAAGTCACGTCTTCCGTGACACCGGGTATCGTTGAAAACTCGTGCAGGACGCCTTCAATCTTCACCGTCGTCACGGCGGCTCCGGTCAACGACGACAACAATACACGGCGAAGTGAATTTCCAATCGTGGTACCGAATCCCCGCTCAAACGCCTCGGTGGTGAATCGACCGAACACTGGGGAATTCGCATCCTTATCGACTTCAACCCGCATCGGGATCTGAAAGTCTTTCATCGCTTTAATCATGACTCCCCCTTCACAACCATCGAGTGACCAGCATACCGAATAGGGAGGATGCAGAAACGTAGACGGCTCCCTACCGGCCCAATGTGCTATCGAGAATACAATTCGACGACCATCTGCTCGTTGACTGGCAGCGTGATCTGTTCCTTTGTCGGCAAGGCACGAACGACTCCCTTGAGCGTGCCCTTATCAAGCTCCAACCAATCCGGAATTCCGCGCCCATCGACACCTTCCAGTGACGTTTGGATGGAGAGCAAATTTCGGCTTCGTTCACGCACCTGAATCACATCCCCTGTCTTGACCGTAGCTCCGGCAACATTGATTTTCTTGCCGTTCATGGTCAGGTGACCGTGACTCACAATCTGGCGGGCCTGCTTGCGAGACGCGCCAAACCCGAGACGGTAGGCCACATTGTCCAACCGGCATTCCAACAGTCGCAACAGAGCATCGCCGGTGACGCCAGATTGCCGCTCCGCTTTTTCAAACAGACCGCGGAATTGGCACTCTTGCAATCCGTAGATTCTCCGCAATTTTTGTTTCTCGCGCAATTGCAGGCTATAGTCAGAATTCCTGGGGCGCCCCTGCCCATGTTGACCTGGAGGATAACTCCGTCGCTCAATGGCACACTTTTCGGTCATGCACCGAGTGCCCTTCAAAAAGAGCTTCTCGCCTTCGCGTCGACAGAGACGGCAAACTGGACCCCGATACTTAGCCACTGCATTACCTCCGGTTACAGGACGCCTGAATTCTGGCGCCAACATTGCTGCAGACTCGAACCTTGATACTCCCCGCGGCTACACCCGTCTCCGCTTCGGTGGACGGCAGCCGTTATGGGGAATCGGCGTGACATCGCGAATCAGATTGATGCGCAGGCCAGCGGCCTGGAGCGAGCGAATGGCTGATTCACGACCAGCCCCAGGCCCGTTCACATACACATCAATTTGACGCATGCCACTCTCCATGGCTTTACGGGCGGCCGCTTCGCCGGCACGCTGTGCCGCGAACGGGGTACTCTTACGAGAGCCCTTAAACCCCTGATTGCCAGAGCTGGCCCAGACGACCGTATTGCCGCCCATGTCAGTAATCGTGACAATCGTATTATTGAAGGATGCCTGGACATGCGCCACACCGGCCTGAACAATCCGGCGTTCCTTCTTCTTGCCCTTCTTCACACTCATAGACACTCCTTCACTTCAGAGCACGAGCGATGCGCTCGATCATCTGGCTGTCGGTTTCGGTTTGCTTGTCACACCAGCACGTCGGCCCTTCCGCGTTCTGGCATTGGTCTTCGTGCGCTGGCCACGCACCGGCAACCCTTTTCGATGGCGCAGACCTCGATAGGTCCCGGTGTCGATCAATCGCTTGATGTTCAGGGACGTCTCCTTCCGAAGGTCCCCCTCGACGCGGTGATCGCGATCAATAATTTCTCTGAGCTTGACGATCTTGTCTTCGCTCAGATCCTTGATCCGAATCGCCCCCTCCACACCGGCCTTCCGCAGAATTTCTCGTGCGGCGGCTCGCCCAATCCCGTAGATGTACGTGAGGCCGATATCGGTCCGCTTGTCTCTTGGCAAATCGATGCCTGCGATGCGTGCCATGATCTCTCCTCTTTCCTATTCCCTAGACGAGCACAGACCTACTCTGCCCGGCGTTATCCCTGACGTTGCTTGTGCCTGGGGTTCTCACACAAAATTCGCACGACGCCCCGGCGACGAACGACCATACACTTGGCACAAATCGGCTTGACTGATGACTTTACTTTCATGACGCGTCAGCGCTCCTACTACTTGAAACGGTAAGTGATTCGGCCTCTCGTCAAATCGTATGGAGACATCTCCACCGTGACTTTGTCGCCCGGAAGAATTCGGATAAAGTGCATCCTCATTTTTCCAGAAATATGAGCTAGTAGAATATGTCCATTATCAAGTTTCACACGAAACATGGCATTGGGTAATGTCTCTGCTACCGTTCCCTGTATTTCGATAATGTCTTCTTTTCCCACGTACTCCCATTCCTCTATCTGTACTACAATTATGCGGCGTCTAGCACTCTCTGACTGAGCACCCGCGCCGGCCCCGCCGGCTGAATTGCTATTGTATGCTCAAAGTGGGCTGAAAGGCTACCGTCTGCCGTCACCGCCGTCCACCGATCCTCAAGCACACGCACCGCACTGCCACCCATGTTGACCATCGGCTCGATCGCCAGAACCATCCCGTACTGTAGACGCGGCCCCTGACCAGCCTTCCCGTAGTTGGGCACTTGAGGTTCTTCATGAAGTTGACGGCCGATACCATGGCCGACGAACTCCGTTACGACTGAATATCCAGCGGCTTCAACATGGCGCTGTACCGCATAAGAAATGTCGGTAAGCCGATTACCGACAACAGCCTTTTGGATACCAAGATCAAGAGCTTCTTGCGTCACCTGAATCAATCGAGCAACAGACTCACTGGTTTCGCCGACCGCCACAGTGACTGCAGAGTCACCATAAAACCCGCCGACAACCGCCCCCAAGTCTAGACCGATGATATCGCCGTCCTTCAGTTTCCGTTTTGAAGGAATTCCATGAACAACCTGTTCATTGACTGAAGCGCAGAGAGTCTTCGGGTAGCTGCGGTATCCCTTGAATGCCGGGATAGCCCCACGGTCACGTATGGCTTGCTCTGCGATACGGTCAAGATCCTCCGTGGTCACGCCAGGCCTCACGGCCTTCCTGACAACTTCTAGCGCTTCAGCAACTACTCGCGACGCCTGAGCCATCACATTAATTTCCGCAGGCGTCTTCAGAATGATCATACTTTCTTAAACGGAGTCAGCACTTTCGTTAAATTCTGATACACCGTCTCGACCGCGCTGGCTCCATCAAGATGCGTCAAGAGACCCTTCGAATCGTAGTACGCAATCAATGGCGAGGTTTGCTCTTCGTAGACCCGCAACCGCGTCTCAATCGCATCCCGCTTATCATCGCTGCGTTGCACGAGCGCTTCCCCACACCGATCACAGCTATCACTCTTCTTCGGGGGCGCAAAATCCATGTGAAAAGTGGCCTGGCATTTTGGGCAACTCCGCCTACCACTGAGGCGACGCACGACATCTTCACGTGACACTTGAAAGTTGATCACTCGATCGAGACGAATATTACGCTGTGAAAGAACATGACCTAATTCTTCAGCCTGCGGCACAGTCCGTGGAAAACCATCAAGCACGAAACCGTTGGCGCAGCTTGGATCGCTCAGCTTGTCACGCACCAATCCGATGACGACAGAATCAGGGACTAACTTACCCTGATCCATGTAACTCTTGGCATCTTTCCCAAGAGCAGTCTGGGCCCTGACAGCTTCTCGCAGCAAATCACCGGTCGAGATCTTGGCCATTCCATATTGGGCAGCAACCTTTTCAGCCTGCGTGCCCTTCCCTACTCCAGGGGCCCCAAGAAAGACCAGCCGCATCGCCGATTACCCATTCCTGCCGCGCAATGGAGCCATCCCTTTGCCGAGAAAACCCTCATAATTACGCATCAGCATATGGGACTCGATCTGTTGGGCCGTATCCAGCCCTACTCCGATCACGATCAAGAGTGACGTACCCCCAAAATAGAACGGGACGTTCATCTTATAGATCAAAAACTCAGGGATAACGCACACAATGGCGAGATAGATAGCCCCCGCGAATGTGATCTTCGTCAGTACATTGTAGATGTAATCAGACGTCCTCTGCCCAGGTCGAATGCCGGGCACAAATCCCCCATACTTCTTCATGTTGTCAGCCATATCAACAGGATTTAGAACCACGGCTGTGTAAAAGAAACAGAAGAAGAGGATGAGCCCGACGTACATGAGCGTATAGAGCAAGGATCCTGGCGCAAGCTGTGAGCCAATCGCCTTCACCCAAGGAGTTTCGAAGAAGCCGGCAATCGTTGCCGGAAATGCGATAATCGACGAGGCAAAGATCGGAGGGATGACGCCAGCCGTATTGATCTTCAACGGAATATGCGTGCTCTGCCCACCAAAGACACGGCGCCCCACGACGCGCTTCGCATACTGAACAGGAATCTTGCGCCGGCCACTCTCAAGAAACACAATCGCAGCCACCACAGAGACCATCAACACAGCAAGGGCAACCAACAAGATAATATTGAGCTGCCCGACCTTGTAGAGATCGAAGGTCTGAGCCACCGCCGCTGGAAGACGGGCTACGATTCCCGAGAAAATGATGAGTGAAATTCCATTGCCGATCCCACGCTCGGTAATTTGCTCGCCGAGCCACATGAGAAAACCGGTACCGGCCGTGAGCGTAATGACCGTCATCAGACGAAATGCCCATCCTCCGTTCAACACGAAGGCGCCTTGATTCATTTGCTCAAGACCGATCGCAATACCAAACCCCTGAATCAGCGCGATTACGATCGTGCCAAAGCGGGTGTACTGGATAATTTTCTTGCGACCACGCTCTCCCTCTTTCGCAAGCTTGGAGAGATGCGGGACCACCACGGTGAGCAATTGAAGAATGATGGAGGCGCTGATGTAGGGCATAATGCCCAATGCGAAAATCGTCAGCCTGGAAAGTGAGCCGCCTGAGAAGATGTCCAGAAATCCGAGCAGCGCGCCACCCTGCTTCGCCAAGAAATCAGAGAGTGCGTCGCCATTGATCCCAGGAGTAGGAATGTGAGCGCCCACTCGATAGACAACGAGCATCCCAAGCGTAAACAGGACACGGGTCCTCAGCTCAGGAATCTTAAAGATATTCTGGAAGCTGGTAAAAAGTCGCTCAAGCACCGCCGATAACCTCGACTCGACCACCGGCAGCTTGGATCTTGGCCTTGGCGGATTCGCTGAATTTATGCGCCTGAATGACCAACGGCTTGGTCAGCTCTCCGTTCCCCAAAATCTTAATCTGCAAGCGCTTGCGCTTGACCAACCCCGCATCAACCAACGCCTGCGGCGTCACAGTTGAAGGACCAGTCCAGGTTTCAAAGCTCTTGAGATTCAGAACGTTATATTCGGTCCTAAATGGGTTCGTAAACCCAAACTTCGGCAAACGACGGACCAATGGCATCTGACCGCCTTCAAAACCAGGTCTCTTGCCTCCGCCGGAACGCGCCTTAATACCCTTATGTCCCTTTGTAGCGGTCTTTCCATGTCCAGATCCTGGCCCACGGCCGATTCTCTTCCGCTTTTTCTTCGCACCCCGTGCCGGGGATAGATCGTGCAAATTCATGGTTTCCCCACCTCAAGCAGATAACCCACCTTTTTAATCAAACCACGAACCTGTGGGGTATCAGGATGAACCGCTGTTTGTCGAATGTGGCGCAGGCCAAGCCCCCGCAACACAAGCCGATGCGTCTGGGGCGTCCCAATCGGGCTCCGCCGCAGAGTCACCCGCACGGCCGGGACAGTAGACTTTGCCGCCTTGTCAGTTCTTGCAGTAGCCATTATGCACTCGCCCTTTCAAGTCGCTCCCCGGCAGCTGCTCGTCGAAGCCTGAGCACTTCCTCAGGATTACGCAGCTGACTGAGGCCCGCCAACGTGGCTCGCACAGTATTGAATGGATTGCCGCGGCCGAGCGTCTTGGCAATGATATTGTGCACACCAACCGCTTCAACGACGGCTCGCACAGCACCACCGGCAATAATACCGGTCCCGTCGACGGCTGGCTTCAAAAGGACATGCTCCGCACCAAACAACCCATGCACATCATGAGGGATCGTCCCTCCCTTAAGCGAGACATGCACGAGATTCTTCTTCGCCTGTTCGACAGCTTTGGAAATCGCCACCGGCACTTCTGCCGCCTTACCTTTTCCAATACCGACCCAGCCATGGCCGTCCCCGACCACTACCAGAGCGCAGAAATTAAATCGCTTGCCGCCTTTCACAACCTTGGCCACTCGGTTGATGAAAACGACCTTGTCCTTCAGGTTCAATTCGTCTGGATTAACTCGCACGCAATCCCTCTCTTCTTCCTTCCCGCCCGAAACAGGCAGGACTCACAGGAGTGAGCGTTCTAAAACTGAAGTCCACCCTCACGCGACGCTTCAGCGAGGGCTTTAATGCGACCATGATACATACGTCCACCGCGATCAAACACAACGGTCAACACATTGGCCGCCTTCGCCCGATCAGCCAACAGCTTTCCGACCGCCTTTGCGGCCTCCATGCTGCCGGTAGACTTCAACGTCTTCCTCAGGTCTTTATCAAGCGACGAGGCGGCAACCAAAGTTGAGCCGTTCAAATCGTTGATCACCTGTGCATAGATATGCGAGCGGCTTCGAAACACATTGAGCCGTGGACGCTCGGTGGTCCCAATTACACGCTTGCGAACGCGCTGTCTTCTTTGCTCGAGTTGTCTTGATTTTTCTGCTGTATTCATCGTCGCCCCTATTTCCCCGTCTTTCCTTCTTTCTTACGCAAGACCTCGCCCATAAAACGGACACCCTTTTGCTTGTACACATCGGGGGGCTTGATCGCACGCAAGTTTGCCGCTACCTGACCGACCAATCGCTTATCGAAACCTTTGACATTGATGAGGGTCTGCTTGTCGACTTTGACTTCGATCCCGGCTGGAATTTGAAAGAGTACGGGATTGATATAGCCAACATTGAAGCTCATCGTCCGGCCCTGGAGCGCCACCTTGTAACCGACCCCTGTGATCTCCAGTGAGCGCTCATAACCTTTTGAGACTCCCAGAACCATATTGCTCAATTCGGCACGAGCCAAACCATGGAGAGCCCGAACATTACGGTCTTCACTCAAGCGATTGACGAGCAGCTGGCCATTCTCAACCACAGCGCCAAGCCCCTGCTCAAGCGGCCAATCCATTTTCCCAAGTGGACCCTTGATCGAGACCTTGAGTCCCACTACTTTCACTTCTACTCCCGCAGGAATAGCAATCGGCATTTTCCCAATCCGCGACATGTTCTCTTCCTTGTCCTTTACGCTGCTACCAGACTGAGCACAATACTTCACCGCCCAGGCCATTCTTCCGCGATTCCTGGTCGGTCATGATTCCCTTAGAAGTCGACAGGATCGCCATGCCGATTCCATTTCGGACTTTGGCGATATCCTTGCTGCCAACGTACACGCGACGACCCGGCTTGCTGATCCGCTGTAAGCCTGTGATCATTGGCTGCCCCTCGTTGACATAGCGCATCTGCACCGTAAACACCGGATGCCCATCCTGAACGGCATCAGCAATGTCATGGACATAGCCCTCTTGCTTGAGCAGCTCAAGAATGGCCCGCTTGAGCTTGGAGGCTGGGACAGACACTGTATCGTGACGGCGCTGCGAACCGTTTCTGAGTCGAACAAGAAGATCACTAATTGGATCAGTCAACATGCTATTCCCTTTTCTTTCCAGTCCTAATGTCTCAGAGCTGCCGCTACTACCAACTAGACTTGCGCACGCCAGGGATATCCCCGCGGAGGCTCAAGAGGCGGAAACAAATTCTGCACATATGAAAGCGAGTTAAAAAGCCACGCACCCTACCACACAACGGGCACCGATTGTACGACCGGCACGAAAACTTTGGCTTTTTTGCCGCTTTATTCCGTAGCGCTAAACGTGACACATGAACTCCTTCTGCTCAGTTACGTGCGTAAGCCAGAAACCTCTATGCCCGGAACGGCATCCCGAGATGTTTCAGCAAGGCCTTTCCTTCGTCATTCGTCTGTGCTGTCGTGACTATCGTGATATCCATACCATGAATGGAGGCCACTTCGTCATACTTGATTTCCGGGAATATCAACTGCTCTTTGACCCCCAAGGTATAGTTGCCGCGACCATCGAATGCCTTCGGCGAAACACCACGGAAATCGCGAATACGGGGCAATGCCAGAGTGACGAGCCGATCGAAAAATTCATACATGCGACGGCTTCGCAATGTGACCTTCGCGCCGATCGGGAGTCCCTGCCTGAGCTTGAATCCGGCGATCGCCTTCTTCGCTCTGGTAACGACGGGCTTCTGGCCCGTAATCGTACCCAATTCGGTGACCGCGCTCTCAAGCAACTTCACGTTCTGAATGGCTTCTCCCATTCCGACGTTGAGCACGATGCGCTCAAGCTTGGGAACCTGCATCACATTCTTATACCCAAACTCTTTCATGAGTGCCGGGATCACCTTCTCCTGATAGGCATCACGGAGTCGCGGCTTAAAACTCGACTCATGACTATTCTCGTCTAACTGCTTAGGCGCAGCCTCCGCGTCCTTCTTTGAGGACTTTCGCTCGGAGGGTTTACCTGCCTTACCTTTTTCAACCTTCGCCATTCCGTGCTCCTCAGACTACTCGAAAGTCTCGTTCGATTTCTTACTGAACCGTGCCCGTCGACCATCCTCAAGCCTACGAATCCCCACACGGGTCGGCTTTTGCGTCACGGGACAAACATACATGACATTGGAGATCGCCAACGGAGCTTCCCGCTCAAGGATTCCGCCCTGCTTGACCTTTTGGCTCGGCTTAGTATGGCGCTTGATGATATTCAGCTTCTCCACAATCACCTTACCGGCCGTCAAGTCCACAGAGAGGACCTTCCCAGACTTTCCGCGCTCACGCCCCGTGATCACGACCACCGTATCGCCTTTTCGAATTCTGCTTTTCCGAAGTGCTTGCACGACAACCCCCACCACGTGTCCCTACAGCACTTCAGGTGCCAGGGAGATGATCTTCATAAATTTCTTCCAACGCAATTCACGTGCGACCGGACCGAAAATGCGCGTCCCGATCGGTTCCCCTTCTTTGTTGATCAACACACAGGCATTGCGATCAAACTTGATGTAGGAACCGTCCTCACGTCGAACTTCCTTGGTGGTCCGGACAATCACCGCACGACTGACATCGCCTTTTTTGACGCTGGCATGCGGGATAGCCTCCTTCACCGCGACGACCACGATGTCACCCAAGGACGCATACCGACGACGCGTCCCTCCGAAGACATGAAAGCACATCGCCTGCTTCGCACCGGAGTTATCCGCCACATCCATATAGCTATAGTTCTGAATCATGCTAGCGCTCTTTCCTTACCTTAGAGTCACAACCACATCAAACTATTCTGCTCGGCCCTTCTGAATCACTTCAACCACTCGCCAATGCTTGTCTTTGCTGATCGGTCGCGTCTCAACCATGCGCACACGGTCGCCGATCTTACAAACATTCTGCTCGTCATGCGCCTTAAACTTCGAGATTCTCCGCAGGACCTTGCGATACAGCGGGTGCGTCACTGAGCGTTCAACGGAGACCACCACGGTCTTGTTCATCTTATTGCTCAACACACGGCCGACCCACTCACGCTTCTTGACTGCATCAGACATAATCTGAACCCCTTACCCTTTCGTCTCAGCCTGAGAGACTTCCTGCAAAACGGTCTTTACTCGAGCGATCTCACGCTTGGTCTTCCTGATCTGCATCGGATTTTCCAGCCTTCCGGTGCCAAGCTGAAAGCGCAAGTTAAACAACTCCTGCACCAACTGCTTTTCTTTTTCGACCAACTCCGGGGCCGTCAACTGCCGCAACTCTTTCAGATCCAACGCCATGTCACCTACTCCTCGAACCGCTATGAGACCTAATTAAAATTCACCACGGGCAACACACTTGGTGGCAACCGGCAACTTGTGCGATGCGAGCCGAAACGCTTCCTTCGCCACATCCAACGGAACGCCATCCATTTCGTACAAAATGCGACCAGGCTTCACCACGGCTACCCAATACTCAGGGTTTCCTTTACCTTTACCCATGCGAGTTTCCGCCGGCTTCTTGGTAATCGGCTTATCCGGGAAAATTCTCGTCCACACCTGCCCGCCGCGCTTGACAAAGCGGGTAATGGCAATACGTGCGGCTTCAATCTGCCGGCTGGTCACCCATCCAGGCTCGAGTGCCTTGAGGCCAAATTCACCCAGAGTAATCTGACCGCCGCGATAGGCCTTCCCACGCATACGGCCCTTCTGCATTTTTCTAAACTTGACTTTCTTTGGCGCTAACACAATGCGTTCTCCTTACCCGAGCCGCCGTTCGAGGAATGAATCTGACTTGACCGGTTGAGCTGGCAGCAACTCTCCCTTGAAGAGCCACGTTTTCACACCGATCTGTCCCATCGTTGTATGCGCTTCAGCGAAGCCATAATCGATATTGGCGCGAAGCGTATGAAGCGGCACCCGACCTTCGCGGTACCATTCAGTGCGAGCGATTTCTGCCCCACCAAGACGCCCAGCCACCATAATCTTAATTCCTTGCGCCCCAAGCCGAAGAGCAGATTGCACACTGCGCTTCATGGCCCGTCGGAAGGCTACACGCTTTTCAAGCTGGGTGGCGACATTCTCACTGACCAGCTGAGCATCGAGTTCAGGCTTCTTAATTTCCTTCACGGTGATATAGACCTGTCCACCGTACTGCTTCTCAAGATCCGCCTTCAGCTTATCGACCTCGGCACCCTTTCGCCCGATAATGATGCCAGGACGAGCCGTATGAATAATGACACGAGTCTGGTCGCCAGAACGCTCAATCTCAACCTTGGAAACACCGGCGTGAAAGAGTCTTGCCTTCACGACCTTTCGAATCTTGATATCCTGGTGAAGAAGCTTGGCATAGTCCTTCCCCGCATACCACCGAGAATTCCAGGTGATGTTGTAGCCTAGCCGGTACCCGATTGGATGTGTTTTCTGACCCATAAAATCTTGCCTCAGTCTGCTCTAGCTAGATTGTGATCGTTGTTACGCTGACTTCTTCGACTCGCCGACCGATGGCGCGGCGACAACCACAGTAATATGACTCGTGCGCTTATGAATGGAATTTGCGCGACCTTGGGAACGAGCCCGAAAACGCTTTAGCGTGGGACCGCCGTTGACAAAGGCCTTCGAAATCACCATCGATTCGCTATCGCCCATTTCCTTCTGTTCGGCATTCGCCACCGCTGAGCGGAGAATCTTCTCCACGACACGAGCCGCCTGGCGGGGAGTAAGCTTTAACATGGCGAGCGCCTGAGGAACCTGCTGACCGCGAATCATGTCAATGACCGGCCGAGCCTTCCGAGGAGCCACCCGAACAAATCTGAGAATCGCACGTGCTTCAGTCATGTCCTTATCCTTTACCCAATCGCTGAGCGGGCGCCAATCTGACCGACAGACTACTTGAGCGCAACAGCCTTTTCAGTCTTCGCCTGACCGTGGCCCTTGAAAAACCGAGTCGGAGCAAACTCACCGAGTTTGTGCCCCACCATATTTTCCGTCACAAAGACAGGGATAAACTTCTTCCCATTGTGCACGGCGAGCGTGTGCCCAATCATGTCGGGAATCACGGTCGAACGACGCGACCAGGTCTTAATAATCTTCCGATCTTTCGTCTCATTCATATGCTCAACTTTCTTCAGCAAATGATCATCGACGAAAGCGCCCTTACTGATTGATCTAGCCATTGCGTACCCCTGACTTACGTCTCGCGATAATGAACTTGTCCGTCTTCTTGTTCTGTCTCGTCTTGTAACCCTTGGTCGGCTGCCCCCAGGGAGAGACCGGATGAGGATTACCCTGACCAGACTTACCTTCTCCTCCACCATGTGGATGGTCGACCGGGTTCATGACGACGCCACGGACGTGGGGACGCTTCCCCTTCCATCGAGTCCGGCCGGCCTTACCCACGCTCACGTTTTCGTGATCGACGTTCCCGACCTGACCAACCGTCGCCATGCACGACGACAAGACCTTGCGCATCTCGCCGGACTTCAAACGAATCTGGACATAGTCCCCATCTCGCCCCATGACCTGAGCAGATCCACCAGCACTCCGAATAAGCTGGCCGCCCTTACCAACCTTTAATTCGATATTATGGATGGTCGTTCCCAACGGCATACTTGAGAGCGGAAGCGCATTCCCTGGGCGAACCTCAGAGTTGACCCCAGACTGCACCGTCAAGCCAACAACCAAGCCAACTGGGGCGAGAATATACCGCTTCTCACCGTCGACATAGGCCAGCAAAGCGATACGCGCAGATCGATTCGGATCGTACTCAATCGAGACCACCTTGGCAGGAATCCCAACCTTATCGCGCTTAAAATCGATCTTGCGATAGAGCCGCTTGTGTCCACCCCCACGGAAACGCACGGTCGTCCGGCCATCCGTATTGCGTCCACCGCTCCGGTGATGGAAAGCCGTCAGAGACTTTTCAGGCTTCTTCTTTGTCAAGTCTTCAGTCGTGACGGCGGTCATTCCGCGACGCCCTGCAGACGTTGGCTTATATGTTTTCAATCCCATGCGAAGTCCTACCTTCCCTCAACCCTAAGCGCTCTCATACATTTCAAGCTTTTCGCCTTTTTTCAACGTGACGAATGCCTTCTTCCAATCAGATCGCTTGCCAGAGAAACGGCCAAGGCGCTTGACCTTCCCCAACACATTCATCACATTGACTCGCTCAACTTTCACCTTCAGCAAAGTCTCCACGGCCTGCTTAATCTGCACCCGATTCGCATCGGGATGAACGATAAATCCAACCGTATTCGTCGTCTCACGAATCGACGTCAACTTCTCCGTCAGTAACGGCTGCACCAGCACTGCATGCATATCCAGCTTCATGACCACACCTCTGTCACACGGGCAAGCTCTCGCTCATGAATCACCACCACGCCAGCCCGAACGACGTCATAGACATTCAGCTGATCCGCGCTGACCACTTTAACGGAAGACAGATTACGAGCCGCCTGGAGCATTGCGACTTGTGTATCCGCCGCCACCAACAAAGCCGTCTCTCCCAATCCAAATTGGTCCAGCGCCTTCGCCAACAACTTTGTCTTCGGCTGCTCAAGCGCGAAATCCGAAACCACAATGACTTTTCCATCGATCAATTTAGCCGACAATGCGCTTTGCAACGCAGCCCGGTACTTCTTTTTCGGCATCGTATAGGCGTAGCTTCGGGGCTTCGGTCCAAACACGCTCCCGCCATGACGCCACACAGGCGACCGAACCGAACCAGCCCGAGCCCGGCCCGTGTGCTTCTGCTTCCATGGCTTCTTGCCGGAACCACTGACTTCTCCGCGACGCAGCGTTGAGGCCGTCCCCTGGCGCTCACAAGCCCGCTGCATGACGACAGCTTCGTGAACCAAAGACGCGCGCGGCTCACACCCGAACACCGCCTGCGGCAAGTCAACCGTCCCAACTTTCTTACTGTGCAAATCTACGACATCGACCGTGGGCATGTCCTAACCCTTCTTCGACTTTCTGACGACAATAAGACCATTCGTCGCACCGGGAATAGCACCGCGAACGAAAAGCAAATTTTCTTCAGGCCTTGAATCCACAACTTTCAGCCTTTGGACCGTGACACGCTCAGCCCCCATGTGTCCCGGAAGAGTCTTTCCCTTCCAGACGCGTGATGGGTACGAACTGGCACCCATGGAACCGGGATGACGATGAAACATCGAACCATGAGACTCAGGACCACCGGCATAATTATGGCGCTTTACAACTCCCTGAAACCCCTTACCTTTCGAGATGCCCACGACATCAACCCAGTCACCCTTCTTAAACATGCCGACCGTGACGGATTCTCCGACCGTAACATCTCCAACCTTCTCAAACTCACGAAGCACTCGGCTGGCTGGCGCTTGCTGTTTTTTCAAGTGCCCCAACTCTGCCCTGGACAGCTTTCGCTCCTTCACTTCTCCGTACGAGAGCTGAACCGCCTCGTAGCCATCGCGTTCTTTGGTCTTGATCGTGACGACGCGGCATGGGCCCGCCTCAATCACCGTGACAGGCGTCAGACGGGTCTCGTCAAACACCTGCGTCATCCCTAATTTCTTCCCAAGCAACCCGTTTGTCATCTCGTTCAACCCTTCAATCAAACCCGATGTCACAACTTGATTTCGACGTCCACTCCAGCAGCAAGATTCAGCTTCATAAGTGAATCCATCGTCTCAGGAGTAGGCTGCATGATATCGAGAAGCCGTTTATGTGTCCGCATCTCAAACTGCTCGCGGGACTTCTTGTCAACGTGTGTCGATCGCTGCACGGTAAATTTCTCGATCTTGGTCGGCAAAGGAATAGGACCGACAACTTTCGCCCCGCTCCGCCTGACCGTCTCGACGATTTCCGCCACTGATTGATCGAGCACACGGTAGTCAAATCCGCGTAACCGGATCCTGATTCTTTGATCAACCTTCACGCTCAACTCCCCATTCTATCGGCTAAAAAAACTGATCTACGCCAGAATCTCGGTGACCACGCCGGAGCCGACCGTCTTGCCGCCCTCGCGCACCGCAAAGCGGAGCCCCTGCTCCATGGCGATCGGGCTGATCAATTCACCCGTCACACTCACGTTATCCCCCGGCATGACCATTTCC
>JAUYAO010000051.1 GCA_030692565.1 Nitrospira sp. | reverse complement strand
CAGGCGCAGCCGTATGGCCAGATAGTCTTGCTCGATCCGGTCGGCCTCGCGCTGGGCCACTTCCCCTTTGAGGCGGAGTTTGCCGGGAAAGGGAATCTCCTGCCCGATTCCATACATGGCCCCCTGCAACGGCTCGATCATGGGCATCCGCTGATAGCCGAACTGGAGTTTCGGATCGGGGAGCGTTTGCGCTTGCGGTACGACGGCCTTGGCCGCCTCCCATCGTTCGCGGGCCGCCTTCATTTCCGGGCTCCGGGCGACCAGTTCTTCGATGAGACTCTGGAGATTAATTCGATCATCACCGGGTCCCGTGTGGACAGCGCTCTCCTGGCGCATGGCACCACCCATCTCTTGCGCGCCGCTGGCACTCAGTGGGGTGAGGCCCAAAACACAGAGGGTGAGGGCAGCGAAAATCCACGACGGGATATGAACAAATGATCGTTTCATGGCAGCACCTCCAGATGGCATTGAAGAACGAAAGGGGGCATCACTCGCTCAACCCAAGCAGTCGAACAGCGAGCGAAAGGACTGGAGGTGTGGAATCAGATTCGGAGGACCGAGGAAGAACCGATGGAGATGGGGACAATACACAACACGCTGCTCCAGGACCACAACGTTGGGGCTGAGTGAACGGTGAGCCTGGCAGCTGAGCTGAGCGAGATCGGCGCATGATCACCATCCGGAACCATGCTATCCTTCGTGTGACGCTCGGGAGATGCGATGAGTGACGGTGGGCACATGGTGGCTCCCTCCATCGGACAGGCCATGTGCTCTTCCACCAAGATCGTGGCTTCCCCTGCCAACGACAGATCAGGCAAGACACATGTCGCTCCGATCACCTGACAGAAGGCGAAAAACAGCACCAGTGTAACGTACTGTATGTGGATTCGTGGAATCATGGGATCGACGACACTCCTCACCGACCAGCGCCGCTGATTTCAATACAAGTAGTTTCTACCAACCATAGCGATCACGTCAAGCCGCCACCGCCTCACCTATATTTGACAGGCATCAGCGATGCCAGAAAGAACTGGAACGAAACTGCTTCGAGCCACATGCGATTCTGAGAGCTTACACACACCTGTCCGCAAGAATGCCCGCAAGAACAGGAATCTCTCTTCCCATTTGAGTTGAGGCATTTCGGGTCATCCTCCCATATGACCACCGTGGCGAAATACATCCTATTGCCTATCCCTCCGATCAGAACTCCTCGCGCTCTTGTCGGCGGCTTGCTTCGTCGGCACTGAGTCCGACTTCGAGGTTCGTGCGCAGATCCAGCGCCAGCGCATTGGCCGGCATTGAGTGCCACAACTTCACAGCCGGCGCATCCTTCGGCAATTCCATTCCCCCTCAGAACTTCACCGAAACAGCAGCCACAAACCCAGCACATAACTGACGATCATCAACAGGCTGCCCGGTTCGATCAACATAAACCGTTTCTCAGCACGATAGATGATCCCCATGAGACCAATGTTCATCATCAGGATAGACCACAGCGCCGTCAACGCATGCGCCGACGTCACAGTACCGAGCAACGCTCCTCCGGGATAGGCCACATCGACAAAGAAGAAGGCGGCCATATTGAACGCGTGCTGCCAAAGAGATTTCCCACGGCGAGATCGAACGCGCCTAAGCGGACTGCCGCGATTGAGGTCACCAATTCCGGCAGCGACGTGGCGATACCTCCCAAAGAGGCGCCGATGAACGTGGCGCTAATGCCTGAATGCTCGGCGATCTCCTTTGCTGAACCAGCCAGAAACGGAGCGGTCACAAGCAGAACGAGCGCGGCAGCTGAAAACCCAGCGACCGCGCGCCGCACATCGCCGCGTTGGGCGGTCCCGGCATCGGCTTTCTCCGCAATCCCTTCCACGAGCGTCTCCTGTTCGCGCTGGCGCCGCTTCATATCCTCCTGCCGAAAGATCAGCCGCATCCCCAGCACATAAATCACCACGAGAGTCAGACTCCCGATCCCCACGCCTAGATGCGTGCTATCGATCTGCGCCAGCACGAAGAATGCGGCAAGGCCTGTCAGCAGCATCGCGAGCGCCGCGGTGAGCGTATGTTCCAGCGCGGCTTGATGCCGGACCCGTTTCTGGCGATGCATCAGATCGATGATGCCCAGGATGAGCATGTTCGCCATGTTGCTGCCGAACAGATCACCCGCAGCAAGGTCGGGCGAATCTATCAGGGCCGCGCTGACATCGGCAAAAACCTCCGGGAGCGACGTGGCGGTGGACATCAAGACCACCCCAATCCACAATCGTCCCAATCCCGTTAACTCGGCAATCTCATTTCCGTACCGCGAGAGCCTCGTCCCGGCCAGGACAATCACGACTGCGCTGATAAGAAATACCCCGCACAGCGTCAGCACCGCGTATCTCCTGCCAAATCAATGCTCATCAGCCTCAGCTTTTCACCACCAGCACCGAACAGGGTGCATGCCGCACCACCTTCCGTGACACACTGCCGAGGAACGCGCCCTTCAACCCCGTCATACCCCGTGATCCGAGGATTACCAGATCAGCATGGGTCCGCTGGGCGGCTCGAATGATTTCTTCGGCTGGATGGCCTTCGACCAATGCTGGATGAACGGTCAGCCCGCGATGCGCCACGAGCTTTCGCATCCGCCCCAACACCTGCCTCCCCCGCTCCTTTGTCACACGAATCATGGCCTGTGCGGCCTCACGAAATTTCGGTGCCGTCAGAGTCAGCAGCTGGGATGTCCCATCGCCTGGTGGCCCAACGACGTGCAGAATGGTCACCTCCGCCGCCGATAGACGCAGCGCTCGAAGCCATCGTGCGGCCGCCAACGCGTGATCGGATTCATCGACCGCCAACAGGATCCTGAGGCCTTTGACTGACGGCTGTGCGCCTCGCTTCCGTGATCCTCGGCTGATCAGGACCGAGCAAGGCGCCGAATGGAGCACACCCTCGCTCACGCTTCCAAGCAGGAATCGTCGCACACCGGAGAGCCCGCGAGAGCCCACGACGACCAGGTCTGCCTGCTGTTTTTTCAGGACATCGATGATCCCTGTCAGCGGCAGACCCCATTTAACCATCGCATCCAATCGGACGCTGCCGGGACGCACCAGCGCTTCCATTCTCTCCAGAAAACGTTGAGCGTTTCCGAACACTTTTTTCCGTTCCCCCACAAACTGCTTCCATAACTCAGGATGGTAGTGGAGCTGCCAGCCACCGGAGATGGTGACGATTTCTAATACATGAAGCAGAGTCACAACCGATCCGGCCGGCCAGCGCAGCTGCTGGAGCAACTGCATCGCCGCACGAGCATGCCGAGACCGGTCCAGCGCAATCACAACTTTCATCGCCTATTCTCCCGTGTAAAGCAGACTCCGCTCATCTCCCCATCACGGCCGGCCGTCCCATAAGCCTATCCAGCTTCATCCTAATCCTCCTCCCTCGCCCCTCACCTGCGACTGATCTGGCAACAAAGACTGATCAAAAAGGCGGTCCGCATTGCGGCCTAGCGCAACAGACACCCGTCCACCTCCCTTCTCAATCCTCGTGACAGGCCCCGCACCGAATGAAGGGCAAGGCCGGACTCAGGCGCTCATCCTACTCACCCGGTAAGGCTGACCGCTCCACCCCCCGGCAGGGACCGAGTACCGCCATCAGCACCATGCCGCGGCGCGCTTCGCGAAGCATCATTGGTCGAACGTCCTGTTTTCGCGTGATCACCGATGCCCGCAAGGGACGATGGTGCCGATCTTGAGACGGCCGGATCCGGGCCTTCTCGACCGGTACGATCTGTCTCTCCACCGAAGCGGCAGGCACGATCGGCTCCGCATCCTCGGCTCCCTCGTCTTGTTGCGCCTCTGGCGCCGCCCGCCTGAGCATCGGCAGGACGATATTGATGAAGACCACCAGGGCGATCAAGAACGTGATGAATAGCTGATCGAGGCTCATGGGCGGTCCCCCTTCTCGGTTCCTCCGGGCGACTCTTCGCCCGTCCCTGCAATGGCCTCGCGCATGGAGGTGTCCGCTTGCACGTTCTTCATCCGGTAATAGTCCATGATGCCCAGATTCCCCTGACGAAAGGCCTCGGCCATAGCCTTCGGCACTTCGGCCTCAGCTTCCACCACCTTCGCGCGCATTTCCTGCTCCAGCGCGACGGCCATGGCGCGCCGTTGCTCGGCTCTCGCCTGGGCGATTTGCTTGTCGGCGTCGGCCTGATCGATCTGCAACTTTGCGCCGATGTTCTCGCCGACGTCGATGTCCGCGATATCGATCGACAGAATCTCGAAGGCCGTCCCCGCGTCCAGCCCTTTCGCCAAGACATGCTTGGAGATGTGATCGGGATTCTCCAGCACATTTTTGTGAGTCTCCGCCGAGCCGATCGTGCTCACGATCCCTTCGCCCACCCGGGCGAGCACCGTCTCCTCGCCCGCTCCGCCCACCAGCCGGTCGAGATTCGTCCGGACCGTCACGCGGCAGATCGCGTGGAGCTGAATGCCGTCTTTCGCAACCGCGGCGATGCGCGGCGTTTCGATCACCTTGGGGAGGACCGACATCTTGACCGCTCCCAGCACGTCGCGCCCGGCCAAGTCGATGGCCGCCGCCCGCTTGAACGGCATCGAGATATTCGCCTTGTCGGCGGAGATCATCGCGAGGACGACGTTCACCACGTTGCCGCCGGCCAGATAGTGGGCTTCCAGATCGTTCAGCGGAATGGTCAGGCCGGCCTTCACCGCGCTGATACGCGCGGTCACCACTGTCCCGGGCGGCACCCGCCGGAGACGCATCCCAATGAGGGTCAACAGCCCAACATAGGCGCCGGAGGCCCAGGCGGCGATCCACAGGCGGAGCGGAATCAGGTACAACAGCAGCGCCGTTCCCGCCACGATCACTATAAAGGTCGTCAGAATCCCCAACAGGCCGGTTTCTAGTTCGCTCATGACTCGCTCCTTTCACCATCCGGCGCCAGGCGCCGCACCACAATCCGATTGCCCTCCACTCGAATGACTTCAATGGCGCCGCCGGCTTCGATGTATTCGCCTTCGGTGACGACGTCCACGCGCTCGTGGTCGAAATGGGCAACCCCCGCCGGTCGCAATGTCGAAGCGGCGGTCCCGCGCGTGCCGAGCCATCGGCTGTCCGATTCCGGCTGGGAGGCATACCCCACCGCGGCCGGCAACGCGGTGTCTAAAATGAGCTTCCGGCCAAAGGGCAGGCGCGGCACAACCCGCAGCAACGCGAGAGCCAGCACGGCGGCCAACAGTACGGCGGCGATCACCTGTCCCAGCGCATAGAGGACGACGGCCCAGGTCGCGCCCGTCCCGACGAGGCTCAGGCCAAGTCCCCCGAGAAGCGCCGCAATGCCAAGCGCCCCGAATAGTCCGAAGCCCGGCAGCAGAAATATTTCGATCACCAACAGAATGAGCCCGATCCCGATGAGCAGCACTTCTTCCCAGCCCGCTAAACGGACCAACCAATGCCCCCACAAGAACAGCGCGAGGCTCGTTAGCCCGATAACGCCCGGCACCCCGAACCCGGGGCTCTGAATTTCCACGATGATGCCGAGCATCCCGACGGCAATCAAAATCGAACTGACGACCGGGTGCGTGAGGACCCGCACCAGCGATTCCGCCCAGGTTTCCGACGCGCGGCGAATCTCCGCATCGGAGAGATTAAGCGTCTTGAGCACGGCATCCAGGCTGTCGGCGCGAAAGTCCGCCAGCTTCTGCTGCAACGCTTCCTCCGTCGTCAACGTCAACAGTTTGCCCTTCGCGATGACCCCTGGAATCTCCACATCCGCATCCACCATCGCTTCAGCCAAGTCCGGCGGCCGTTTGCGGCTCTCCGCCGTGGCGCGGAACTCCTTCCGCATATACGAGACGGTTTTCTCCTCGACCGGCTGCGCCGGCGCGCCAGGCAAACCGATCTGAACCGGCGTGGCGGCGCCGATCGTGCCGCCCTCGGCCATGACGATGGTTTCAGCAGCCAGACTAATCAGCGCGCCCGCCGAGATGGCCCGCTTATTCACGAACGCGACGGTCCGGACCTTCGATCGGAGCAGGGCATCGCGGATAAGGACGGCGCCATCCACACGCCCGCCGAACGTGTCAATCTCGAGAATCACCGCTGAGGCGCCGGCTGCGGTCGCTTCATCCAGCACGCGCTCCACAAACGGCGCCAGGCCTAGGTCGATGACGCCCTCGACCGGAATCACATAGACCACGGATCCAGCGCGTGAGGCGCTCGGCGCAACACCCAGCGTCAACAGGCTCAAGAGCCCGATGATAGCGAGATGGGTCGCTCGAAGCCCAGGACGGAGCAAACGTGCGTTCATTGCAGGTTTCCTTTCTCCCCTCCCCTCATCACGGATGCGCCGCAACTGCATCTCCGTCTCCTATGCAAGCCTGAAACGGCCCATCCGCACGGTCATACACACGACACGCATCGTCCGGATGACCGCCTTCGCTCTCACAGATGCGGCCCGGCGGGCGCCAAGGCCCGCACGTACTGAATCACGTCCATCATCTCCTCGTCTTTCAGCCGGCCACGCCAGGCATGCATCGGGCTGAACAGCACGCCGTTCGAGATCGCGATCAGGAGTTCAAAATCGGTCTTCGCGCGCGACCGCTCCGTATGAAAATCGGTCGGCCGCACGATGAGGTTCTGCGCGTCAGGCCCATTGCCGTCGCCCGTCCGCCCGTGGCACCGGACGCACTGTTCTTTGTAGACCACCTCTCCTCGATCGGGATGTCCCGGCCTGATTTGGGCCACGGTCCAGGAACTCGACAGGACGATGGTAAGCACGGCTATGGTGATGCCAAGATTCCTGAGCATAATGTCCTTTCCGGATATCGGTTTGATGCCCGGTATTAGCGGCGTACTCGAGCGCCTGCTCCGCGCATCCTGAAAAATCGGTGGCCAGCAAGATCCGCTTAATCGGTAACTGTTTCATGGACATTCACCTCTGCCGGATCCAACACAGGGGCCTGGTGGAAGATACGGTCATCGCTGCACGCTGCGCCGACACCCTAACTTGATGACCCAGGCTTTTGCCCTCTCCGCGAATACAGGCGCTTCACCGGACAATACCCCACGGCCCCGGAGACCGCTGAAAGCAACCCGATGGTCTCCGCGATTTCTTCAACCCAGAACGGAATGGGCAGCGTGATCCCGAGGACCATCAGGATGAGTCCGCCGATGACCCTGCTCCATCGTTCCACGACTTCCGCATTACGAAGCATGGTGTTCGCCTCACCTGCATAATTCCTAACGGTTCGTGACGACCTCGCATCGACGCCGGGCGAGGGGCACGTGGCACGAGGCGAGAGAGAAGAAACTCCTTCTCGTCACCCCTCGCCCCTGGCCGCTCGTCCGAATAATTGCAGCAAGAGCATCGTCCATACTGCGGGCGTATCACTCGCGGGCTTCATGGATCTCATCCATCACGATGGCCTCCGCGTCGAACCAATCCTGGAGGTCATGGCCCTCGCGGCACCCGCGTTGTTCCCAAAACTCGTAGCTTTTCATCGCGATCCGTTCCCACATGCCATTGGGTAGCTCGATGGGATTCCCGCTAGCAACTCCACGAGCGGTTCCCGACTTGTCTTGCGTACGCCCCTTCCCCTCTTTTTCTCGATCATGCTGTGTCTGGCGCAACTGCTTTGCCCCTGTCGTTCCTGTTGTTTTCTGAATAGCTGTCATGGCGTTGTTATCCCTCCCTAAGAATTAAATGGTGATTCTTACCTACGAATAGGGGTGTTCAGTTTCCTACTCGCTCTTGGTCGACAGATGGCGGGGCTTGGTCCTTTCACGCCGCACTCGCCAAGCGGCCCACAGGAGGTAGAGAAAGACCATCACGCCCACAAGTTCCACGAGATGGACAAGGTGCCACCCCTCGACCAACTCGACTTCTACGACGACGAGCAGCAGGGTCGCGACAAGAAACACGAGCACATGCCGACGAGGCATGCTAATCACCTCGCGGAAAAATGAAACGAGCCAGCCGTCGCTTTTCTTGGGCTGTTCCATCTCTCTTGCCCCTCCTTACGTGTGATCGCGCATTACGACACGCCACTCCACCCCTGCAGCCTGATTGACTCCGGCCTGAATCCGTCATGTGAGCGAGACACGGCAATATCGCACAGTTCAAGGCCAGCAAGAGCAATGCCTTGCTCGCTGCGACACAACCGGCTTGAGACTTCCTAATGTTTCACACCACTCGCCATGCTCACTGTGAGACGAGGGGGACATTTAGCCACAGTAGGCAAGCTATACGGGGGCAGAACACCGCACTCTTGGCGCTGTTCCTCGAAGAGATCGCTACAGCAGCGTGTCCAACCGCGAGATTCTGGCAGGCTGTTGAAAAACCATTTTGGCAATTCTGAAAAGAAGGGAGGCAGCGAGGTGGCACCGGCGACCAACACGACGCCGATCCATGACCGCCCCAAATCCCGTCAACTCGGCAATCTCATCTCCATACCGCGAGAGCCTCGTCCCGGCAGGGACAATCACGACCGCACCACACACAAAGGTCAGCCAGATCATTGCCACCCCGTTCACACCCACTCCGGCGCATGCTCCTTCCCCACTTCTTTTTCTGCAAACCTTCGATAGAGAGCAGGCAACACCACCAGCGTGAGCGCGGTCGAGGTGAAAAGCCCGCCAATGACGACGGTAGCGAGCGGCCGTTGCACCTCCGCACCGATACCTTGCGCGAGAGCGAGCGGGAGAAGCCCGAGCAATGTGGTCATCATCGTCATCACCACGGGACGAAACCGCAGGCTGCAACCGGTGATGATCGCATCCTCCAGCGGCGCCCCCTCATTGCGCAACTGATTGATATAGGACACCAGTACGATCCCGTTCCCCACCGCCAGGCCGAACAGCTCAATGAAGCCGATCGACGCCGGCACACTCAAGTATTGCCCGGAGAGCCACAGGGACACGACGCCCCCGATCAAGGCAAACGGGAGATTCATAATGATCAATGTCGCGTACCGCAGGGAATGGAAGGCCCAGAAGAGCAGAAAAAACACGAGTCCGAGCGTGACCGGCACGACGATCAGCAGCCGCGCATTGGCCCGTTCCATGTTCTCGAACGCGCCGCCCCACGTCACCCGGTACCCTTCCGGCAGGCGAAGCTGCGACGCCAGTGTTTTACGCCCTTCATCCACCACACTGCCGATGTCGCGCCCCACGACATTGAATCCAATGAAGATACGACGGGTGACCTGTTCGCGGCTGATCCGGAGCGGCCCCTCCCGCATCTCGATGGTCCCCAACTCGCTCATGGGAATGAGCGCGCCGGAAGCGGCTTTCACCCGAATCTCACCGATCGTCGCCACACTGTTGCGCTGCGCTTCGGGAAACCGGAGGGTCAATTGGAATCGCCGCTCGCCTTCGTACACTTGAGTCGCGGCCCTGCCGCCGATGGCGGTGGCAATGATCTCCTGCACATCGGCCACATTGATGCCGAAACGGGCGATCTTCTGGCGGTCGATGTCGATCGTCAGATAGGGCTGGCCGGCAATCTGCTCGACCTTGATGTCTTTTACGCCTTTGATCTGCTGCATCAAGGCTGCGATCTCCTCCGCCTTATCGTGCAGCACATCGAGATCCGCTCCGTAGAGCTTGATCGCGCACATCGTCCTGATTCCAGAAATGAGCTCGTCCACCCGTTCCTGGATGGGCTGGCTCATCAGCACGGAAATCCCAGGAATCTCCGCCAGCTTGTTTCTGATCGCGTCGGTCAATTTCGGCTGAGTGGTCGCGGTCGTCCACGTGCTCCGGTCACGAAGCGAGACGATCGGATCGCTTTCGTTCGGTTCTTCCGGCCCGAACGCGATGTCAGGCCGTCCGATCTTGCTCACGGCCATCCGCACTTCAGGAAATTCCAGCATCGCCTTATGGGCCTGCTTCTCCATCTCGATGGATTCGGGCAGGGACACACTCGGCAACCGCACGATCTGCGGCGTCAGGGCGCCCTCTTCCAGCAGCGGGATAAATTCGCGCCCGACGAACGGAAGCAGCGCAAGGCTGCCCAGCACGATGGCCGTGGAACCAGCCAGCACGGCACTCCGATGACCCAGCGTCCACTGCAACACCGGGCGATAGCGCTGCTTCATCCAGCTCGTCAGGCGCGTTTCTTCCGGATGATCCCCGCGCAGCATGATCGAGGCGAGCACCGGCGACAATGTCAGCGTAACGATCACCGACGCGAGCAGCGCGATCACGAGGGTATACGCCAGCGGCGCAAACATCTTTCCCTCCATCCCCTGGAGCGACAGGAGCGGCAGGAACACCACGCTAATGATCAGAATCCCGAAGAGAATCGGCCGGCCCACCTCTTTCGTGGCGTGCAGAATGACGTCCAGCTTACTCTTCTTCACTGCCCCATGATTCTCGGCCAGGTGGCGATAGACGTTCTCGACCACGACCAGCGATCCGTCCGCGATTTCGCCGATGGCGATGGCCAGTCCGCCGAGTGTCATGAGATTGGCGGAGAGTCCGAACCGTTCCATCACGATGAACGTCGCCAGCGGGGTGACGATCAACGCCGCCGTGACCACGATAGCGCTGCGCACATGGCCCAGAAAGAAGAAGAACACGAAGACGACCAGCACAATCCCCTCGATCAACGCGTCCCGCACTGTATTGATCGCAGCCGTCACGAGCTCGATGCGGTCGTAAAACGGAAGAATCTTCATACCCGCCGGAAGAACATGGTCCTGCTGCAGGTTCTCCACCTTCGCCTTGACGGCTTCGACCACCCGGCGGGCGTTGCCGCCCCGGATCATGAGCACCGTCCCGGTGACGATCTCGCGCTCGCCGTTGAGCACCACGGCGCCGTGACGCACGGCGTGTCCGATGCGGACTTCCGCGACGTCGCGCACGAACACCGGTGTACCGCCGGCCTCCTTCACGATGATGGATTCGATATCGCTCACCGTCTTGATGAGGCCAAGGCCGCGAACGATCGCGCGCTCCGCATGGCGCTCCAGCACATTGCCTCCGGCGTTGGCGTTGTTCTTGGCCACGGCATCATAAATATCGTGCAGCGTCAGATCGTATTTTCGCAGCTTCGCCGGCTCCACGACGATCTGATACTGTTTGACGAACCCGCCCATGCCGTTCACATCGATGACGCCGGGCACGCTCTTGAGGAGCGGCCGCAAGACCCAGTCCTGGAGCGTCCGTTGATCGGTCAACTCCGCCTCGGCCATCGCGGGATCGGTCGCGCCCGCACCCGGCCCTTCGACGTAATATTGATACACCTCGCCCAACCCGGTGCTGACAGGCGCCATCACCGGATCAAGCCCTTCGGGCAACCGCTCTTTTGCCGCGATCATCCGTTCAAGCACCAACTGGCGCGCGAAATAGATATCTACATCGTCGTTGAAGACGACCGTGACCTGCGATAGGGCGAATTTTGAAAGGGACCGGATCTCCGCCAAGCCCGGTAGACCGGTCATCTGCAATTCGAGGGGATAGGTAATGAACCGTTCCACTTCGACCGGAGACAGTCCCGGCGCATCGGTCAGCACCTGCACCTGGATATTGGTCACATCGGGATAGGCGTCGATCGGAATCGATTGGAAGGCCCAGAGGCCCGCGACAGACAAGAGACAGGCCAGCCCCAAAATGAGGATCCGCTGGCGAAGGGAAAACTCGAGTAGCGAGGCAATCATGGCACAGGCTCGATCTTATGCCGTTCCATTTCTGACTTGAGCATGAACGATCCTCTCGTCACCACGGGCTCGCCCTCCGACAGCCCTTCTAGCACCGTCACGAGATCCCCCCGCTCCAGCCCCAACTTGACGGTCCGCACGTCAAAGTCGTTCGCTCCTCGCCGGACGAATGCCATCTTGCCGTTCGGGCCGTTTTGGACGGCGGCCAACGGGATGGTCAAGGCATCGGGATTGGGCGCGGCATAGACACGGACCGTGGCAAACATTTCCGGCTTTAACATATGGTCGGGATTCGGCACCGTCACCCGCAGGCGCATCGTCCTGGTCGCCGGGTCAAGCACATCGCTGATATAGGTGATCGTGCCGGGAAAGATGGCGTGGAGATACGCGGGCACGATGACGTCGACCTTCTGATCCTTGCGGATGAATTGCACGTCCTTCTCCGGCACATTGCCGACCACCCACACATCCGAAAGATCGGCGACGGTGAAGAACTTCTGATTCGTCTCGACGACCTCGCCTCTGGTGATATTGCGCATGATGACCCGGCCGTCGAACGGCGCCCGCAACGGCACATCCGCTTTGATCGTATGTTCGCGATGCAGGCGCTCGACTTCCTGCCGTGGCACACCGAGCAGCTCCAGGCGGTTCTGCGTTTCACGGGCCTCGGCCCGCGCCGTTTTCATCTCGGCCTCGCGGCGTTGCAATTCGGCCAGACTCACCGCCTTATGCTCATGCAAATCCCTGGCACGCTCATAGGCCAGCTCCGCCTCGTGCAGCTGCGCCACCGCTTTCAGATAGGCCCCCTCAGTCACACCGAGATCGGTGCTGTGAAGCAGCGCCAACAGCGTATCTTTCTTCACATCCTGTCCGACATCCACATACACTTTCACGACCCGCCCACGAATCAGCGTGGTGACCTCGGCCAGTTCGTTTTCATTGGATTGAACGGTCGCGGTGAACTCCCGCGGCACGCGCAACTGCCCCCGGCCGACAGGGGACACCTCGATGACGCTCCTCGCAAGTTCTTCTTGTGTGAGATGGAGCACGCCAGGAAGGGCATCTGCCGCTGTCTTGACCTCAACCGTCCGATCGGACGGCTTCTCGCAAGCCACAGCGGCAGCGCTCAACACCACCATCAGTCCGAACGTAGACAACCCTCGACAGACTCTGCCGCGGTTCGCACGCGCTCCCCCTCTTTCTGCGCCAGCTACCATCGACGGACGCTTTCTCATAGATCTCCCCTCTCTGGAATCAGCATGACACGTGCCTGACAAAAGCCTGGTTTTTGCGGCAATCAAAGAAAATCCCGAGGCATTATGCTACGGGAAAGAAATACGGACCGTGGTGAAATGCACCAGCGCCTGTAAAATAACTGAAGCGGATCACTGGGGTGAGGAATTTGCCTTGGGCTTGAGAGCCACGCGCAACGCGAACACGATACCCATGGCCAGGACCGAGCCACCCAGGGCCGCCGCCATGTCATGTTGGGCATCCCACTCATCTCCCTGAGTTCCGAGATAGATATTTCCCAATTCGGGACTGACGATCATCGCCACGATCGCTTCCAGCACTTCGAAGAAACCGCTCTGCGCCAGCACGATACAGACAGGCAATGCATAGGCCCACCGACCCCGCAGGCCGGTCTGACGCACGAGCAATTCACGAATGGGAAACACCAGCAACGCGCCGTACGCAAAATGTGCGATGCGATCGAATGGATTGCGACTCAAAGCCCAGAGATCTTTGAGCCAGAACCCCAGCGGCACTTCGGCGTAGGTGTAGTGGGCGCCGAAGGCGTGGAGCACCAAGAACAAACCGATCAGACAGTAGGACGTGAGGGAGAACTCGAAGCGGCGATACGTGAGGAGCAGCAGAGGAATTAGGGTGAGCACCAGCAGATTTTCCAGCAGCCAGTCCCTGCGGTTCAGGGGATCGATCGCCAACCAAATCCAGAACACACCGTAGGCAAGCACCAACCCAAGAAGGAAATGGCGGTTTCTTGATTCCGCGCCGTGCGGCCCTGTCACCCCGGCGTTCATATGGAGATTATTCAGCTAGCTCGGTTTGAAGCTCGGACCGGGCTCCTCTCAACGCCCGAACCACCATAAGGATCGACACGCAGAGCAGGGCTCCGTAGAGCGCCGCGGCCATGTCCTTCTGGGCGTCCCAGATGTCCCCCTGCGAACCCAAGTAGGTCGCGCCCAACTCGGGATGCACGGCGCTGGCTACCCATGATTCAATAATTTCCCAGAGTCCGCTCAGTCCAAGAACGGTCATAACCGGAAGATAGTACACCACCCACCCCTGGACAGTCGCACTGAGGCGAAACAACTCTTCCATGGGATAGGCGAGCAGAAATCCGAAACTGAAATGCACGATCCGATCGAAATGATTGCGTCCGAGGTGCAGGACTTGATCCATCCACAAGCCGACCGGCACTTCCGCGTAGGTATAGTGAACACCGATGGTATGCAGCGTGAGAAACGCTGTGATGAGGCCATAGGAAGCCGGTGACATGGGCAAGTGCCGGTAGGTCGCGATCAGCACGACGACGAACAGCGCCGGCAGAATACTCGCGATCAACCAGAACTGGGGGTCGGCCGGCGCCTGCGCCATCCATACGGACACCGCAACGTACCAGACTAAGAGTCCCGCCGTCACAAGCTTCCTGCGATCCATGTGCATCTCCCTGCTATCCGCTTATCCCGTCCTCAAACCGGAGCTCGCTGAACGATTTGGTTCAGCCCTCATATTTTGTTACTTTACTGAACGCCGCCCTTGGCTGCAACCGCTCTCCAACCAGCAGGCAACAGCTTAGAAACCTGCCCCAGGAAGACAGACCTATGCGATAATGCGACCAGTAACTTTTCGACCGACCAGGAGCGGATGCAACGTGACAATCCAGGCGCAGTTTCCCGATGAGCAATCCGGCGAAGGCGAGTTCACACGTCAGGCTGATGCCTTTCGCCACTACGTGACCTCCACCGGAAGTTCCGGCTATCCAGCCGAAGCCGGCCGCTATCATCTCTATGTGTCTTGGGCCTGTCCCTGGGCGCATCGCACCATTATCGTGCGGAAGCTCAAACGACTGGAGGGGATTATCGGACTGACCGCCGTCGACCCGATTCGCGACGAGAGGGGATGGGCCTTTCGCGAAGGCCCGGGACATTCACCCGACCCCGTCAATGGATTCCACTTTCTGAGTGAGGCCTACAAGGCCACCGATCCGCACTATATCGGACGCATTACCGTGCCGGCCCTGTGGGACCGGGCGACCACCCGCATCGTCACCAACTCCGACGACGATCTCATGCGTATCTTCAATAGCGAGTTCAATCGCTTCACCGAGAGCCCGATCGATCTCTATCCGGAAGGTCTTCGCAAAGAGATCGACGATCTCAATTCCTTTCTGTACGAAAACGTCAACGATGGAGTCTACCGGGCAGGATTCGCGACGTCACAGCAGGCTTATGAGAAAGCGGTGCATCGGCTATTCGATGCGCTGGATAGCCTCGATGCGCGGCTGGCGCATCAACGTTATCTCTTCGGCTCGGAATTCGTCGAATCCGACTGGCGGCTGTTCGTCACCCTGGTCCGGTTCGATGCGGTCTATCACGGCCACTTCAAATGCAACATTCGCCGCATCATCGACTATCCGAACCTCTTCGGCTATCTCAAGGATCTCTACCAAACTGACGGCATCGCCGAGACCGTCAATTTCGACCATATCAAGCGGCACTACTACGTCACGCATGACGACATCAACCCTACCCGCATCGTCCCGGTCGGTCCCGATCAGGATCTCACCACCCCCCATGGTCGGGCTCGGCTCGGCTAGGCTAAGCCGCAAGACTCAGCCTCCATCATCAGGACATTCGAGAGCCGGCAAACCGCCCAGCAGACTTCTGGACAGCACGCCTACTTCGTGCGAACCCGGACGATGACCGCGGCGACTTGATCGACCCGCACCGTCGCATCGAAAAACTCCATCCCGCTGAGCTCGCTGACGACAACGACATGGGATCCGACCTTGGAGATTTTGCCTTCCAACTCCTGTCCGGATTGAAGTTTCAGCTTTACTCGCTTGCCCGCCTGCTGCTCGAGCGTATGGCGGATCGCCTCGGGACTATTCAGGTCGACAACCGGTTCGTCGGCACAAACGGACGACACGGCTCCACCAACCCCACCCAACACACAGAGCAGCAGCACCATCATGCCGACACTGACCCAACCTTTTCGATAGTCCATTCTTTCCCTCCCCGTTTCTTATTGGCCCTGTGCGCGACAACACTGGCGGCTAGTATACCGGTCCCCCTTGCTGATGGGAATGAACAACTGGCGGAAGTCGCGCATTCGACTCACCGGCCAACAAGACAGGCTGACCTGCGTCAGACCTAGCGGGTCATCCAGGAACGATTTCGCACCGTCGCCAGCGCATAGGGGAAAATCCACAGAAGGCTCACGAAATGAAAATAGGCATAGAGAACGCCATAGAAGAATTCGCGGGAACGTTCGCTATGGAGGAAATAGAGCGAATAAAAAATGGATACGATGCCGATGGAGATCAACAAACGGACGACGGTCAGCGGATCCTGCACACTTAAATAGAGCATCAATCCCAGCGAACTATAGGCGACCGGATACCGGAGATTTGTGACCGTCGTCTCGATCAACGTCAAGGCCATCGCCGGGAACGGCAGTGTCCACATAATCTTCCAGAGCCGTATTTCTTCCCGAATATAGCTGCGGTCCCACCGCAGGAACATTCGACACAGTTTCCGATAGGTCTCCGGCGCCAGCGTCTGCACCACGGCAGTACGCTGGTACACCGCCCGATAGCCGGCGGCCAGCACGTCGTTCGTCAACGCCCGATCCTCCCCGATCGTACACACCTCGCCGAGAAACCGCTGCTGCAACCAGGCCGGAACCAGCGCCTGCACGACCGACGCACGATAGGCTGACAAGGCCCCCGGGCAGCAATAGACGGTACCGTACGTCGACTGCACGCTGCGCAGAAAATTGAACGAGAGCACAAACCGAACGTGCAACATACGCGGCAGAACCGACTGAAACCGGTTCAGCACACAGACCTTGCCCGCCACCGCACCGACACGTTCATTCCGGAACGGGCCGGCGATCGCCAGCAGTGCGCCTCGTTCGACCAGACTGTCGGAATCGACCGTTACGAGAATCTCCCCTGTCGCCTTGGCAAACCCGGCCGCGAGCGCGGCCCGTTTCCCGGCATTCACCGGAAGCCGGATCGTCTGCACAAGGTCAGGGCGCTCCCGCTGCGCCGCGTCCACGTGCCTCCAGGTGTCATCTGTGCTGCCGTCATCGATCACGATGATCTCTAGACGCCCTCTTGGATATTCGGCCCGCGCGCAGGCGTCCACCGCCTTCCGCACCATCGCCCCTTCGTTATACGCGGGAATAATAATCGACATCCGCGGCGCCTCATCATGAGAGACCGCGGCCACCGGATGATACCGCACCCAGAGCAACGTCCGAATGACGATGAGCGCCATGCCCATCGTAAACCAGAGAAGACTGGGACGCGCGATAATCGCGGCCCACCCTTGAATCTTCAGCGCATCGGCCAGCGGGTCAAACACCTCGTGGCTGAATCGAATCGTGGTCGCCACCACCGCACTGAAGACGATGACTGTCGCAATGACGAATCGAAGGTCAACACTCAGCCAGGCGGGCCGATCCTCGACAGAATGGGAAAACGGAGCAGAAGGCGACGTGGGCTCGACCGAGAATGATTCCATGAATAGTTCCTTGAGCAATCGTCATGAACACCTCAAAAAACGCGAAACGGTACTAGGGCCACCCTTCACCTGTCAAGACTGGACGGCTGATGAATGTCCCGGAGAGGAGTATACTGAGAATACGAGAGGCGCATTATGTATCGAGTACTGGTCCTCGGTGGAGGAAAGATCGGTTCGCTCATTGTAGGCCTGCTCTCTCAACACGGCCGTTACGAGGTGCATCTCGGCGATGTGAATCTGGACGGAGCGAGCCGCCTCGTCGCGGATCTCAAACTTGAGCGAGTGACTCCCTGCCTCCTCGACGTCCGCCACCCGGACATGGTCAGCACGTACCTCTCGACGCATCCCGTCGATGCGATCGTCTCCAGTCTCCCCTATTTCTGTAACCCCACCGTGGCGGGGCTGGCCCTGACTCACGGCGTCCATTACTTCGATCTGACCGAAGACATCGAGGTGACCAGTCAGATTCGCGTGTTGAGCGCCGGCGCCTCCCAAGCCTTCCTGCCGCAGTGCGGCCTGGCGCCGGGGTTCATCAGCATTGTGACGCACGACCTCATGACGCATTTCCAGAAGCTGGACACCGTGAAGATGCGCGTCGGCGCGCTGCCGGTCCATCCCAGCAATGCGCTGAAATACTCGCTGACCTGGTCGACCGATGGCTTGATCAATGAATACGGCAACCTGTGCTACGGCATCGAAGAGGGCGAGAAAGTACCGCTCCAGCCGCTGGAGGGTTATGAGACCATCGAGCTGGACGGTCTACTCTACGAGGCCTTCAACACATCCGGAGGATTGGGCACGCTGGCAGATACCTATGCCGGGCAAGTGCAGACGATGAATTACAAGACGTTGCGCTATCCGGGGCATTGCGAAAAGATCCATCTCCTGATGAAGGACCTGAAGCTAAACGAAGACCGGGACACGCTCAAGCGAGTACTGGAGCACGCCGTTCCGCAAACCCTCCAGGATGTCGTCCTGATCTACGCCTCGGTCACCGGGACCAAAGAGGGGGGATTCTTTGAAGAGAACTACGTCAAGAAGGTTTACCCTCAATGCATCAAGGGCAGGCTCTGGTCGGCGATTCAAGTCACGACCGCTTCCAGCCTCTGCACGGTGCTGGACCTCGTCCTGCGCGATCCAACCCATTACCATGGCTTTGTCACACAGGAATCCATTTCGCTGAAGAACTTCCTCGCCAACGACTTTGGAGCATGCTTCCGATGAGCACAATCAAAACCGCCCTCAAGGAGCTTGGTATTCAAGCGGTCAACCCAGGCGGAAGCACTGGTTCAGGGTGGTGGTCAGGTCAATCCAACAGGCCTTTATTGCCATCGATTGACCCGGCAACAGGAGAAACGATATCCAGAGTAGTGCCATGTTCATCAGATGATTACAGCAGCATAGCGAAAAATTCGGTTGATGTATTCAAATCATGGAGAATGGTCCCGGCACCGAAACGCGGGGAACTCGTGAGACTCATCGGCCAGGCACTTAGAGAGAAGAAGGATGACCTCGGCACCTTGATCGCTCTGGAAGTCGGCAAGATCAAAGCTGAAGGAGACGGCGAAGTTCAGGAGATGATCGACATGGCCGATTTCGCAGTCGGGCAATCGCGCATGCTCTATGGGACGATGATGCACTCCGAACGGCCGGCGCATCGCATGTCCGAACAGTGGCACCCTCTCGGCCCCGTTGGGGTGATTACCGCTTTCAATTTCCCCGTGGCCGTCTGGGCATGGAACGCCTTCCTGGCCGCGATCGCCGGAGATACCGTCATCTGGAAACCATCCCCCAAGGCTCCGCTCTGTGCAATCGCGGTTCAACAGATCTGCAATCGTGCGATGCAGCAGCAGGGCTGTCACGGCGTGTTCTCGCTCTTCGTCACGGATCAATCCAGCCTGGCCGAGACCATGGTCCAGGACCCGCGCCTGCCTCTCATCTCGTTCACAGGATCGGCGGCGGTCGGCCGCCGGATCGCATCAACCGTCGGCAGCCGATTGGGGCGGGCGCTGCTCGAACTCAGCGGCAACAACGCCATCATCATCGATGAGACCGCAGACCTTAATATCGCCGTGCGCGCCATTCTCTTCGGAGCCGTAGGCACCGCCGGCCAGCGCTGCACAACAACCAGACGCCTGCTCGTCCACGAATCTCGCTATGAGGAGGTAACGGCCGCACTCGTAAACGCCTATGCGCACATCCACATAGGCAACCCCCTGGAGCCTGACGTCCTGATGGGCCCGCTGATCGATCAGGCCGCAGTCGACACCTTCCGTGCCGCCATCGACGAGATTAAAAAGGAAGGCGGCAAGATTCTCTACGGCGGACAGGTGCTCCAGCGGCCCGGACATTTCGTCGAACCGACGATCGTACTCGCACAGAACCACTGGCCCGTGGTCCAGCGTGAGACCTTCGCCCCGATCCTCTCTGTCATGCCCTTCCGGACCATCGACGAAGCTATCCGCCTCCAGAACGATGTGCCGCAGGGCCTCTCATCGGCCCTGTTCACCACAAGACTGCAGCACAGTGAGCGGTTTCTGTCCTCGGCGGGCAGCGACTGCGGAATTGCCAACGTCAACATCGGCACATCCGGTGCGGAAATCGGCGGGGCATTCGGCGGCGAGAAGGAAACGGGAGGCGGACGGGAAGCCGGTTCAGACGCTTGGAAAGCCTACATGCGCCGTCAGACCAACACGGTGAATTGGGGCGCGGACCTGCCGCTCGCACAGGGCATCACGTTCGGCTGAATAGCTGACGGCTGCAACTCCAGGAGAGAAGGGAGGCCATCATGGATCAGAATCGGGAACTCGATGGACTCATGGTGCGCATGGTGGGGGAATTCGTCCTGCACAATCAGGCCGGACAAACGCTGCAAGCCATGCTCGACGAGGCGGGAGTCGGCCTCACGCCCGTGATCGATCATGTGACCTTGCGGACGCTCGATATCGATCGCCGGGCCGAGCCATTCATCGCCCTCGGATATGCCTACGACGAAACGCTGGAGTACGACGACTGGTACGCCAAAGTCTATCGGAAATCCGGCTACCCTGCGCTCTTTGTGGATCAAGCCTATGCGGGCGACCGCGGACGAACCAGCATTATTCCCGGATGGGTTCAGAACTTCGGCGACCAGGTCTTTCACCATATCGCGGTTCGCGTGGAGGATATCGAGAAAGCCGTCCGGCAACTCAACAAAAGAGGCATCCTATTTGCCGGACACATCGTCGGGGCACGCGGAGACTCACTCCGGCAGGTTTTCTCTTCGCCTGAAATGGTCGATGGCCATCCCTTCTCGGTGCTGGAACTGGCCGAACGACACGAGGGATACCAAGGCTTTCTTCCGCCACAAGCCGACAGTCTCATGAAGTCGACTGCGCCGCGTGAGACTTCGCGCAAATGACTCATCGTCTTCCGGCGATGTCTCGGTAACCGCATCAGCGTTCATTCGACGCCGCCGGCCCCACGCACAAGATCCCGCCCAGCATCACGATACACCTTGTGTTACCGCCAACATCCTGTTAGGGTGACACTTGATCGCGTAAGACCTCCGGAGTTTAGGGGCCGCAGTATCCCCCGGCACACCGAAGTCTGACGCGATTTTTGTTTGCCCGCACAAGACCGTCCTGCATCTGCTGAGCAGTCCCCGTTGGCCTTACACCCATCGCTCGCAAGACCAGTCCGACACCGTCGCGTGGTTTGTTGTCACATTTTCAAGAGGTGCATTTTGTTTCATGAATTCTCGTCCACGTTTCGAGCTCTCCTCCGCAATGCCGCGGGGAGCGCTTACCACATCACGATTGTTGCGCTGAGCGGAGGCATCGCCCTCCTGCTGCCAGCGGGAGCCAAACAGTTTCTCTCCTTCTGGTCTCAGGTCGAGCACAACAAGCTCTCGCTGATCGCCGTAGAAATGTCGGTCGCCGTGCTCCTGATCGCAGGACTGAACTTTCTCCATCGGAGCCTTCGCGACCGAACCCTGGCGGCGTACGCGACCGGAGCCGGGCTCGTCTCCTTCTTCCCCCGGCGCGCCCGAGGCGCGGAACGACGTATCAGACAACTCAAAGAAGATCAGGGGACGGGCCGCACCATCAAAGTGATCGGGTCAAGCGGGTATAGCACTCTGGTCGACCAGGTAGGTGACCTCTCTTCGGTGCTCGACAAGTGCCTGGGCGCACAAATCCTCCTGGTCAATCCATACAGCGAGGAGGCCAGTGCTCGCATCCAGGCTATCGGCCATCCTGAATTTACCCTGGACGGATTCCGCGAGGAAGTCCGGCAAAGCATCACGCTGCTCAAACGCCTGAAGGCGATGGGCAAAGCTGTGAAGCTCAAGCTATATGCCGATCCGCCTCTGGTCAAAATGGTTGTTCTGGGCGACTATTTGTGGCTCCAGCACTACCACGCAGACCTTGATATCGAGACCATGCCGGAATATGTGCTGCGGCACAATCGAAAGACCCACGGGCTCTACACGCTCTACTCACATTACTTTGAGCAGCGATGGGGAAATCCCGAGATCCCTGAATACGATCTAGAGACCGACGAACTCGTCTATCGAAGCAGAACCGGGAACGAACTGCGGCGTGAACACTTTGAACCAACCGCGTTGCCCTGCCTGGAAGTACCCGTCGCGCGAGCACGTGCGCTTCCGGCTGACATCGGTCACCGAGAGTTACGCACGAACGATGTTCCGGAACTGGTGTACGGGCGAATGAAGGCCTGGTCAGAATAGCTCAATAAAGCCCGGACTATCACCGGGACTCAATCTGGTGAGACTTCTCGGCTGATGAAAGACCGGTGTTTGCTCTGGATGCGGCACGCCGCATCCAGAGTCAGACGCTGCTCTTTGATAGATACGAGAGGCTAAGCAGCCAGCTTCAGATCCTCACGGCTCACGGCGAAGCTCGGCGAGAAATCTTTTGCGGAAAGGGTGCTCATGCGACGCCTCTCGGCATCACTTTCCCTTGCCAGGCAGAACGTCAGAACCCACACCAACGAACTCATCGTCACAATCCCAATTAACGTAACCATATGCAACTCGATCTCCCTTCGAATGAACTGAGCCCCAATGTATTGTTTGCCTAGGCAACCATTGCCCCGGCGTTCTGGCGGAGGCTCAAGACTGCAAGGGAGGTGCCACTCTTTCCACTGTAATGGCTTTGGCGATCCGGACATCCGCAATGACATGAACAGCAAGCCTGTTCAGTAGATATCCATTCAGCACAATGGCCTCAGTAAGAAATCATAAGACTCTGCGACACAGCAGCGTTGTACAATTCAGGTAAAACCGTGCCTCGAACTGGGCAGTTCATCACCACCTCTCGCGAAGGCAACGCCCATTCCACACACTCGGCGCAATGCGGATGTCGGAAACGAGGACCTGCACGGTGGAGGACCGATTCTCAATCAACGGAGAGCCACCAGAACGAATACCGCTGAAGAGACTCTTCGTGTCATCCGATCAGCTGTGGGCAGAAGCTCCCTTTCCCCCCTCAGCCAGGTACAGATCAGCGAGTGAGGGATCAGACCAACACACCCAGGCTCAGGATTTGAGGGCAGCACGTCGCCGAAATCGAGAAACTCGCGACGTTTTGCCTCCACTTCTTCCGCCACCGCTCGCTCCAGCTGCTGCTCGAGCTCGGCAATCCTGGTGGCAATCTCTAAAATGGTGGTTGGCATGCAATCCTCCCGGCTCGGACCGAATCCTGTCGTTGAAAGCAGTGACGTGGGAGAACCCTACGCCGTGACCGGGAAGGCGTCAAAAACAGGGGACCTGGTTCAAGCGGGGAACGAAAGGACGCTGGGACTATGAGGCGACAGGCGATGTAGCGAGACGGGCCGCATGGTGAAGCGCATCGAGCCTGGAGGCATGCTGGTTGCCCAATGGTATCAGCCGCAACACTCCCAACCCCTCCAGCACCTCCCTCACAACCGCTTGCATCCCCACGAGTACAAGATGCTGGTGATGGGACTCCGCCATGTGAATCATATCTTCGACCGCCAGCGCGGCGGTCCCATCGATCATCGGCACCGCCGACAAGTCCAGTACAACGACTGAAAAACTGCTCCATCGCGAAACACCCTCTAAGCGACGGACCATGTCCTTAGCCGAACCAAAGCTCATCGGACCGTCGATATGAATCAAAATGATCCGGCCCTCGTGACGGCCAAGCACCGCCGCCTCTTCATTCGTGAGTGGAGATTCCGGAGTCTGCGCGGTAATGATCCGCAGATTCATCAACTCGAGATCAGCCATCCGTTTGACGAACAACACGCTCGCCAATACCAGCCCCACGGCCACCGCCATGATGAGGTCTGCCAACACCGTCATCGCACAGACGACCGCCATGATCGTGACGTCTGCGCGCGGCGCCTGCATCACATGCCTGAGCAAGCGCCAATCAATAATATCGACGCCCACCTTCACGAGAATCCCAGCCAGCACGGCGAGCGGAATCCGCTCCGCCAGCGGCCCCAATCCCAGGAGCACCGCCAGCAAGACTAGCGCATGGAGCGCACCGGAAATAGGCGTTCTCCCGCCTGTACGGATATTGATGACCGAACGCATCGTGGCACCCGCGCCAGGCAGTCCTCCAAACAGGCCGGCCACAGCATTGCCGATCCCCTGCCCGATCAACTCGCGGTTGGAATCATGGTGCGTCCGCGTCATGTTGTCGCAGACCAGCGATGTGAGCAGGCTGTCGATGCTGCCCAGCACGGCCAGTACGATCGCCTGTCCAATGATGATCTTCATGGCATCGAGATGGAAAGCAGGAAGCGCCGGCATGGGGATCGTCGTCGGAATCGCGCCGATCACCGGTGCGCCGGGGGACACGAACGCTCCCAATACCGTGCCAACAACCAACGCAAGCAACGGCGGCGGGATGATTTTCCCCACAGGTTCCGGCGTTCCATACACAATCGTCAGCGACACGACTCCGAGCATCAACGCGTCGAGCACGGGATTCATAAAGAACGACGGCAGCATGGACATCGTCGCAAGGACGCTCCCGGACTGGGCAGCGTGGCCTACGAGTGGAGCGGCTTGGAGAATAATGATGATCGCGCCGATCCCGCTCATGAAGCCGGAAATCACAGGATACGGCATCAAGGTGATATAGCGTCCGACGCCGCTCAATCCGAGCAGAATCTGCAGCCCGCCCCCCAGGATGACGGCCGTAAACGCCAGTGCCGGCTCTTGACCGAACTGGACGATAAGACCCGCCATGACGACCGTCATCGGGCCGGTGGGACCCGACACCTGCGCAGGAGTGCCGCCGAACAACGCGGCAAACAATCCCACGAAGATCGCTCCGTAGAGGCCGGCAATCGCCCCGGCGCCTGACGCCACACCAAAGGCGAGCGCCAGCGGCAACGCGACAACGGCAGCAACGACCCCGCCGGCGAGATCGCCGCGAAGATGGGAAAACGACAAACCGTGAATGATGGGCACGAACAACCCCTTCCGGACACAACCCCCAGGACAGTCGTAACAAACCTGCGGCCGGGAGTCTATCAAAAGAAGGCATCCCATTCCGCCAGGAGAATCGAATGGACCAGATCGGGCATCACGGCAAACATGGCCTGAGCCCAGAACAATCCGCCCACAATTGCACGGAGAGACAATGTTTTGTCAGTCTGCGTGGAGATACCTAGCCGTTCAAGAGCCGGGTTGTCGTAAAATCCCCTCCAAAACATCTGAAATCTCCTGCCGTAGGCCTCGGCATAATGCTTGCTGAAAAACTCATCGAAGGCCGGGAACAACTGAAAAACAGACGAGTCTTTCACGTGCCCCTGGCGACACCTAAGGAGGAGATCAGATGAAAAAGATTGGCACGAAATCTACAATGGCACTGGCTCTGGCAGTAGGAATTACCGGAGCCGTGAGCGCCGGCCTGGCATGGGCGGAAGCCGAGTACGCTCCCTCATCCAACCCGAAGACCCAGGAGTTGGATACTAAACCCGGTCCGGCATTTACGACCATCGACGGGAAGGTCAGCAAAATTGAAGGCAACATCTACGTGGTCGAAGGTCCTGCCTACAATGCGATCGGGGGAGGAGCCAACTCCAACGAAATCCGCGTCTTTGTCGGCAAAGACACCAAGAAGATCAGCGGGGACAAAAGAGTGGGAGATAAGATTCGCGCGGAGCTGACGCAGGGCGGCTTCGCCAATTCCATCCAATAGCGCCCCGCCGCTTCCCACATATCCGTCAACCTTACAGCGGGCTGGTCCGGAAGGATCAGCCCGCTTGCATTGTGAACTCAGCCCCTCTTCCAGCCTCCGCAAGTCAGTCTGGCAAAAGATAGTGCGCACTCACCTCGACCACTGTTCGATCCGGGCTGAATCGAAACACCTCGGCCACCAGACCACGATGGCCACGATACATCAGCGTGAGCCCCTCCACCCCGGCCAGAATTGCGACCAACTCAAAATGCAAGTCCGGGAGGAGCTGCAGTCCCTTCCTCCAGTACGCCCGCACCGCCGCTTTCCCTTTGAGACGCCCGCTCGGCTCACCGGCAATCGTAACAATGAGCGGAGACCGCATCTCAAAGTCGTCCGCATAATGTACCAGCACCCGATCCAAATCGTGAGCGTTCCAGGCATCGATCCACTCCGCGGCAAAAGCTCGGACAAACTTCTCATCCATCATCTCAGGCCTCGTGATCGCCAACGAACAACACTACCAGTCTCCTGATCGCCGTAGGCCCTCTCAGTGTGGCCCCGCCCCTTCACTGACGCACAGCAAAGAACGGCGAATCTCGTCCTCTACAGAGCCTTTCAGCGCAAAAGACGGGAAATACGCGACCTCGCAGGATTCAGCTCAGGCATCGCACCTGCACTATCCTGGTCAAAAGATCCACCGCATCGAACCACGACCGGGTACGAGGTGACCTATGGTGCTACGACAACACCCCCGCTACCATGCGTCATTCTCCGGCACGCTGGTCTATCGGAACCATCCCCATACGATTACAAACTCGGTTGATCTCTCACGCAAAGGGTGCCGGCTCGAAAGTTCCGTACAGGTCGTTGCCGGCACACGAGTGGATCTACTCCTCTACCTCAGCGACGAACCAGTTCCCGTACTAATCCAGCACGCCACCATCCGCTGGGCCGGGGCCCATGGAATTGGAATCGAGTTCCCGTCGCTCGCCTCTCCTCATCGAGAACGACTGGACGGCACTCTCCAACAGCTCGCAGGCCAACCCGGTCGTAGCTGATCGGCAGGCCACCTTCACCGAAAACCAGCCTCCCCCGGCAAACCAGAACGCTTACACAACGGCCCCACCGGATTCCCCGGCCAATACCTCAGGACAATCGCTGAATCACCGGCGTGACCTTACCCTTAATAGCGCTTGACTACGACTTCATTTGCGCCCAGGGTGAAGTCAGTGACGTCTCAAGCCCCGCTGACTGTCCCATCCCTCGCGCTCCCGCACTCTGCTCTGCGCGACTGATTCTCCGGTCTCCGCCGCTTCCTACGCCAGCGGTTCTTTCACTCCCTTTTGTCGAGTTTCTCCGTAACCGGAAGCGCGCTTCGGCGTCCGGCGTTGAACGGGACTTCTACGCGCGCTTCGTAAGAGGCATTGCGCAGGCTTCACACATCAGTAGAGGAGATACCGCCATGATTACAGTGACCTCAACGGCTGAAGAAAAGATTCGTGAACTGATGCGGGAAGAGCAGGATACGATCGGCCTGCGCGTCTACGTGAAAGGCGGAGGTTGCCACGGCTATCAGTACGGGATGGCGTTCGAGTCCAAGATGAGCGAGGACGACACCGTCGTGGAAATGGGCGATGTGAAAGTCATCATGGATTCCCAAAGCGCCCCGCTGCTGAACGGTTGCGAAGTCGATTATACGGATAGCGTGCAGGGCTCAGGGTTTGCGATCAAGAATCCGCAAGCGAAAACGACGTGCGGATGCGGCAGTTCATTCAGCGCATAGCGGCAGTGTGCCTCAACGTCAAACATTGACACTCAGCTAGGCTGAGAGGAGATATACATGAGCAAAGAACGCATCACCATTTCACCCGACCTCTACGACATCATGCCGCCCGAGTATCAGGACCTTGTCGCCAAGGCCACCTACGGCAAGGAAGACCGGGGATGGAAGGATATCGGCACGGCCAAGGAACTCATTGAGCAGCACTCGCTCTGCGCCGGTTGTCCTGAGTCCATGGCGTTTCGTTACATTTTAGCCTCGCTCCCCAATCCCGAAGATACCGTCATGGTCGGCTCGACCGGCTGCACCAGTCTCGTCTTTCCTCATGTCGCGCTCCACAACATTCATTCGCTGTTCGGCAATCAAAATGCCGTGGCCTCAGGCCTGAAGCGGGCGTTGACCGTCCGTTTTCCAGGACGAATCAAGGATGTGGTCGTGCTGGCCGGGGATGGCGCCACGGTGGACATCGGACTCGACATGACCTTGCAGGCATGGTTCCGCCAGGAGAAATTCACCACGATCTGTTTCGACAATGAGTTGTATGCCAATACCGGCGGCCAGGAAAGCGGGCTCATGCAAAAAGGCTTCGTGGCCAAAATGGCTCCGATGGGCAAGAGCTTCGACAAGGTCCGGCTCCCTGAAATTGCGCGGGAGGCCGGGTGCCACTACGTCGTGAACTGTACGGTGAGCAAACCCTCCTTGGTAGAGAAAGTGATCCGGAACGCCGTACTCGTGGCGCGCGAGATCGGTCCCACCTACGTGCAACTGTATACGCCCTGCATTCTCGAAATCGGCAAGGACAGCCAGGAGGGACTACAAGAAATGCGCGACGCGGAGAAGCCGAGCGAGCGCTTCGCCTACAAGGAATACATGAGCGAACCGGCCAAGGAACTCATCGCCGAACTCGCTGCGAAGGCAAAAGAAAAGAAAGACGCCGCGAAGCAGTTGGCGTCATCCCAGGCATAACAAGGATCGCCGCAGCTGCGGCCTACACAAAGAGCGGAGGTGCCAGATGAGTCTCGATTATGTGAAATTCACCCCAGGGTTCGATGCCTTCATGCCGAAAGAATATAAGGATATGGTGGAGCACGGTCCCTTCGGAAAGAAAACGACCGTCTCGCAGATGGGCAGCTTCAAGGAAATCCTCGAAGAACACCCCATGTGCGCCGGCTGCGCCATGACCTTGTTTATCCGCTTGGCGATCATCGCGTTTCCCAATCCCGAAGATACCATCACGGTTGGAACGGCCGGATGCGGCCGGTTGGCCATTTCTCAGGCGGCGATTCCCTTCGTGTACGGCAACTACGGCGACCAGAACGGCGTCGCCAGCGGGTTGTCGCGCGGGTTGAGGATCCGCTTCGGCGATAAGCCTAAGGATGTCGTAGTGATCGCGGGGGACGGAGGAACCGCCGATATCGGATTCCAGCAAGTGCTCCATTCCTGGTTCAGAAAAGAACGGTTCACGACGATCATGCTGGACAACGAGGTCTACGGCAATACCGGCGGGCAGGAGAGCGGAATGACGACCAGAGGCGCGGTCCTCAAAATGGCGCCGCTCGGCAAGAAGTTCGAAAAGATGGATATGGTCAGCATGGCCAAAATCGCCGGCTGCGCCTATATCGCCACCGTGGTGCCGAACAATCCTCGGCGGGTGGAAAGTTGCATCAAGAAGGCCGTCCTGATCGCGCGGGAAGTCGGACCGACGTATATTCAAGCCTATACGTCTTGCAATATCGAGTATGCGATCCCGACGGACAAGGTCATGGAAGACGCCAAGAACGTCGAGGACGATCGTTACAAATTCACCGAGTATGTCAGCGACGAGGCCAAGGCCTATCTGGCCGAGCGGTACGGCTACAAGGAATTCCTGCCGAAGCCGGTTGCTGCCGTCGTACAGGCGTGACAGGATAGGTGGAAGATTCGGGAGCCGGGCACGATGCACCGCCCGGGTCTTCCACCCTTCACCCGGCACGCCTTGCCGATAATGCGACCGAGGTACACCATGACGGACTCCACAACACGCACCGGGAACACACAGACTCCTTTTACACTGACCTACGGCATGCGGCTGGATCCAGGGACCGGTGCAGAAGAGGCGCATCCGCACATGCCGATCGTCCTGCCCGACGGATCGACCGGCAACATCACCTTGCACGTGATCAACGGCACGCCGGAAGAAATCAAAGCGCGGTTACTGGAGTGCGTCGACGCATTTTTCGAGATCCATGCCGAAACGTAAGCACCGCGATTCATGACCGGAGCCTGGAACCGCCGAAAAGGATTCTGCGGCCGTCTGGAAAGGCCATCATGCAGACGCTTGATATCGATCGCCCCGGGATGCCGGACCTTCAGTTCGTCCTGCTCATCACGGCGCTGTGCACCTCCCGGCTGACTTCACTCAATGTGCCCGATGACGTGCGTACGGCACTCTTCGACCGATGCTGGATGCTCATCCATGAAAGTCCTCCACCCGATGAGCGGGAGAAGCGCGTCATCGATCTCCGTCCCTGGAGTGAAACGACGCTGGATGCGATGGTCGAGACAATCCGCACCGTCCTGACGGACGCGGGTATTCAAACATTGAGCTGGGACCACTCACCCAGTGAACCGACCTGGGCCAGTACTCCGGAAGCACTGCCGTTGATCCAGCGACTCGAGCAACTCTATCCGCTTCCGTCCGAGACGCCCGCCCACCGGCCGGTGACCAAGGTAGGAAGCGTCACTGATACTCTGCCCTCCTTCAGAAAGGGAAACGTCTCGATGGACAGTCAACAAGCGCATCTCCAACAGCTCATCGGTGAGATGTCGGCGTTGATGACGGCATTCTCCCCGGCACTGGAGCGGCGCGCGGCAACACTTGAGGCCGGTGGCAGAGATGCCGAGTTGACCGACACACTGCTTAAGGGTGCCGGCGTGATGCGCGACAGCGGATATATGTATCTGACGTGGGCTCGCCATTATGTCGCGCTATCCGACGAGAACCTTCACGCCGCCGAAGAAACAGATGAGACCAACTTCGGTCTCTCCTAGATCCAGCCCGTGAGGAGCTGTGCGGAAACGAACGGACAGCCCGCCCCGCTAGAGGCATCCTCAACACAATCCGCTTTAGACTGAACCATCTGAAGATGGGAAGACCGTCATCTCCTTCCCCAGAAACGCATTTGTCGACCGTTATGAGGCCGATATCAATCCTTCCCTGCGCACAACATGCAGGCATGCCTCCATTTTTGAGTTATAGTACAGGCATGCCGCCCCGATCCCATCGCCGCAACGCCCGTTCCCCTCGCCGCAGAGCGGGACGCTCGCGCCATCGACGCAGCTTTGCCGGATCCCGCCGCTTCGTGCGGTCCCGCTGGCAGGAGTGTCGCACATTCTTTCGGGCACTGGGAAAAACGACGCCGGCGGTGCGAATCGTCGTCAGCGTTGCGCTGATTCTCGTGCTCTGGCTGGCGGTGAACTGGATGTACCATGCGTTCCACAAACCCACCGAAGTCCTGTTCCCCCTCGACAACGCATTCGACAAGAGCCCGGCGAAAACCTGGCAGGAATACGGCGCGCTCTTCCGTGAACATTCGACCGCCGTCATCGCGCCGGAACTGCTCGCCGCACTGGCCCAGAGCGAAGGAGCGGGCAACCCCGTGGCGCGGACCTACTGGCGATGGCGGGCTTCGTGGAATCCCTTGGAGTGGTATCAGCCGGCGTCAAGCGCGGTGGGTATGTACCAGCTCACCGACGGAACGTTTCAGCTGGCGAAGCGCTACTGCGTTCACGATCACGAGGTCGTCGAAGACGGCCCCTGGAACAATTTCAACTCCTGCTGGTTCAACCGCTTCTATTCCCGCGTCGTGCCGAGTCATGCGATCGAGATGACGGCCGCGCTGCTCGACCGCAATGTCGCCGCCGCGATGGGCCACCGGCGGGCGGCATCGGCGACGCTCCAGAAAAAGCAGGATCTCGCCGCCATCATCCACCTCTGCGGAGCGGGAGCGGGCCAGGATTACGCGAGGCGCGGTTTCCGGCTCCTTCCCCACCAGCGCTGCGGCGACCACGATGTGAACACCTACCTGGCGCGCATCAATGGATTGAAGCAGCAATTCGCGCATCTGGCAGCGGGGAATAGAGCGCTCCGGCAGACTCGGTGAACACACGATGAGTGTGCGACCTGAAATACCGTCTCAGGTGAAATGAAGCACTTCCGAATGGACAGGTTCATGGCCCCGCATGGAATGGCCGGAGCGCAGGAGTTTCTCGCCGAGGCCGACGGCCAGGTTGCGGTAGATAATGACCCCGATGTCGGGACGCCGGCGGATGAGATCGGCCAGATCGCGCTGGAGCAGTTCGGCCGCTTCGACAGGGCCCTCCGCCGTAGCCGTCGCGGAGTGCGGTCGGGCCGAGAGCAGTGACACTTCCCCGCAGGTCTCTCCGGTGCGGACGGTTCCGATTGTCACCGGCGGGCTGCCGCCGCTGATGACGACTCGCCCCTGCAGCACCAGATACAGCCGGTCTGTTGGATCGCGCTCGATAAAAAGACAATCCCTTGGCTGCCATTCCCGCACCGTACAGATTCCCGCCAGCCGGATTGCCTGCTCACTGTTCATGCCGTGGAACAATGGAATCTCCTTGATGGCTTGCGCCATGCGCGGGGCAATGACGCAGGTGGAGAACCCGCGCATCACCACATCGGCGACGACCCTGACCTGTTCCGTCAGTGCGAGCGGCCCCAGATCTTGCAGCTTGTTCAGCCGCACCATCTTCACGATATCGAGCCGCTCCACCTGATAGAACACCATGGCCGGCACATAGGCGACGGGCAGAAAGTTCAGCTCCAACAATGTGCGCTGCATCCGCGGCGCATAGGCGCTGACATCGATCTCGATATATTCGACGGCCAACTCCTCCCGACACTTTCTCTCCAGCTCGGCGAGGAGAAAGCGCACAACGTCATCTGCAAGAGCGATCAACTCGAAGACACGGACGGTATGCTCGACCGGATCCAGCGTGTAACCGACAGCCCCGACGATGTGGCCGCCGGAGCGGGCCAGGAAGTAGCGCGTTTGCCGAGCCTGAAGTTTGAAGAAACCGTAGTCCAGCCGCATGGGGCCGAAGATTTCCCGGTTGCGCACCCGCCCCCGCTCAATACGCAGTAAGGCCGGATAGCCTTCGGACTGCAGTTGCTCAATGGTGTAGTCGCCCCCGGCCGGATACGGAGCGGAGTCTTCGTCGACGATGAAATCCGGGGTCAGCGGCGGGTGGCTCATCACGAGATTCGCCAGGGCATAGACCTCGGGAATGATCCGCGGATTGTTGCGGCGCAAGGCGAGTGCATCGCCGAAATACCGGACCAGCAAAGCAAAGCTCTCGCGGTGGCGAAAGAAATGCTTCAGCGGCAGAAACCCGGTGGGGGTGAACCCGTGCGCGAGGCTGATCTGCTGGGCATAGGGGTGGACGGTACGGGCGACGACAAGGCCGACGTGGAGGCGGTTCTGAATCACCTCCAGGCGCTTCTCCATCAGCAGCTTACCGACCTGCAACCGGCGATAGTCCGGATGGACCGCGAGCCGGCCGAACTCGCCCACGAGATCGGAATGGGCTCCGAAATCAAACAGCACGGAAGCCGTGCCGATCACCCGGTTGTCCTCCGTATCTTCGGCGACGAGAATCAGCGCATCGTCCGTGAAGACCGAGCGCTTCAGCCACAATTCATCGTAGAGTTCGCGATGCGGGTAGTCGGCGCCGTAGACCGCGAGAAAAATCTCGCGGATCTGGCCGACATCTTCTTCGCGGGCTTCTCTGATCCGAATCATGGCCGTCCCGTAAGCTAGGTCAGAAACCGGTGGTCTGATCGCGCAACCGCTGGCCGGCGAGCCTGGCAATGGCCTGATAATAGGCCGCACCGACGGCCAAAGCTGCTTCATCGAAATCGAACTTGCTGGAATGCGCGGGATACCCCTCCTTGCCGGGCACTTGCCCCCCGAACCGGACATAGGCGCCCGGAATCTTTTCCATGTAGTAACTGAAATCCTCGGCCCCCATGTTGGCCGTCTTGAGCGGCAATACGTTGGCCTCCCCCACGGCCGTCACCGCCGCACGACGCGCGAGGCTGGCCATGTCCGGCGTGTTGATCAGCGGCGGCGTGCCTTCTGTCACGGCGACCTGAATTTTCGCTCCATGCAGCTGGGCAATGGATTCGGCGATGCGGCGGATGGAGGCGAGGAGTTGTTGCCTCACCATAGGATCCTGAGCGCGGACCGTCCCCTCCAACTTGGCCTGGCCCGCGATCACGTTCGGCGCGGTCCCCGCATGGAACTGCCCCACGGAGACGACCGACGGCCGTGCGGGGTCGACTTCACGCGACACGATCGTCTGCAGCGCCATGATCATGAGGCTCCCGACCACGACCGCGTCGATGCTCTCGTGGGGACGCGCGCCGTGCGCACCCTGTCCGATGATCTCGATCGTGAAATTATCCGACGACGCGTTGACGGCGCCCTCGGCCACGGCAATGCCTCCCGGATGATAGTGACGGTCGAGATGCCCGCCGAATATCATGCCCGCCCCCTCCAACGCGCCGGCGTGAATCATGGCCAACGCGCCGGTGCCTTTTTCCTCGGCCGGCTGAAAAATCAACCGCACCGGAGCGGGCAGCTCGTTCTCCTCCGAGAGTAGCGCGGCAGCGCCGAGCAGCATCGTCGTGTGCCCGTCATGCCCGCAGGCGTGCATGATGCCGTCATGGACCGACGCGAATTCCAGGCCGGTGTCTTCCTGAATCGGCAGCGCATCCATGTCGGCGCGCAACACGACACAGGGCACTCCGGCGCGTCCGGGAATCTCAGCAATCACCCCGTGGCCGCCGACGTGCGCTCGATACTTGATGGCGAGTCCGTCGAGAAATTTACAAATCACTGCCGCCGTGTTGGCCTCCTGCCCGCTGAGTTCAGGATACTCATGAAGCACACGGCGCAGCTGGATGAGACGATGGTGCAGCGGTTCGGGAATTAACGGCATGATGGTTACCCAGCGATGAACATACGACGGCCTGTAGGACTCTCACTCGCCGGGTCCGGCCAGACAGGCGATCAGAAGAAGACGTTTTTATGCTAGCACAAAGACCACGACGGTTTCCGTAGTACGTTGGGGCCCCCTCGCCCCTGCCTTGATCGCCTCCTTACCAATCCGCGCCGAGCCGATCGATCACGATCTGGTGTACGACAGTGTGCCTACTCAACGTCGCCAGATAGACCGCCGCTTCGGCGATGTCGAACGGATCGATCTTTTCGCTGCGCAGGATCTCCTCTGCTGACGCATCGACGAGCTCGTCCGCCACGCCGCCCGGACAGATAGCGGCCACCTTGATATGATGCGCGCGGCCTTCGTCGGCCAGCGACTTGGTCAAGGCCATGATGCCGTGCTTCGAGGCGCTATAGATGCCGGTACCGGCCCAGGCCTGCACACCCGCGACGCTCGACATATTGATGATGGTGCCCCCGCCCTGTTGCTTCATCTGGTTGAATCCGGCCCGGCAGCAGAAAAACGTCCCGCGCAGATTCACATTCATGACCGCATCGAAATCCTTCGTGCTCGTCTCGGCCAGTCGCCGTCCGCCGGCAATGATGCCGGCATTATTCACCAGTACATCCAGCCGTCCATAGCGCTTCACCGTCTCCGCGATCAGCCGTTCGACCTGCTGCTCATCGGCCACGTCGGTTTGAATTGCCCAGGCCTCCCCGCCTTTGGCCTTGATCTGGTCTACCGTCTGCTCGCACAGTGCCAGCCGCCGCGCCGTCACGACAACCCTCGCCCCTTCTGCGCCATACCGCAGGGCAATGGCTTTCCCGATGCCGCTGCTGCTGCCTGTGACAATCGCGACTTTGCCGGTTAATCGTCCCATCCGGTGACCTCATGCCTCCTGAAAGATGACAACCAATCACCGCCACGGGATCGTGGCAGCGAAGAGAACCGCCGCCGCTACGTCTCCATCATTTCGAGTCTTGCATCGAACTCGTGCCCACAGGCCGTGCAGTGGATGCAATCCGACTCGACCGTGAATTCGTCCGTTCTGATCCCCATGCCGCCGCAATCCGGGCAGCGGGCCAGCTGGATTTTCTGTCCGCCGAGCGTCTCGTACTGGCTGCCGCGAAGACAGTAGACGGGTTTCCCGTCCAGCAGCCACGGCTGGCCCGCATTGTCGAGGACCGGCAGGACAAGATAGTGATGGTTCACATAATCTTCAATGTCGGCGCGGTTCGCAAAGCCGTCCTTGATGATTTTTCCGCTCACCGCCTCATAGAGCGCGTGCTCTTTAACGATCGCTTTGGTCGGTCCCATATGTACCTCCGTTGCTTGGACGAATGCGGTCACACCAGGGTTCAGACGACACCGGAGTAATAGCGCAAAATATTGGATACCGAGATCACGCCGATGATCTGGCCGTCTTGCGTCACGGCCAGGTGCCGGGTGGCCTGCTCTTTCATCAGACGCACCGCCTCGATAATCGGACGGTCGCCGGCGATCGCCACAACCGGCGTTCGCATGCAGGTTTTGACGGCCGTGGCGGCGTGATTCAGGCCGTTGGCCACCACCTCGCGCGCGAGTATGGAATCCGTGATGAATCCGACATAGGATTGCTTATCCGTCAGGAGCAACGAGCCCGTTTTCCATTTCTGCATAAGCTGCCCCGCCTCCTGGAGGGTGGCGTCCTGGGACAGGCTCCGTATTTCAGGGGACATGTGTTCGGCCACTTGCGGACCGATGAGGGTCCGCCCCACTTTGGGCTTCTTCGGTTCGGCAGACCGGCGCGCTTCCAATTCAGAGATGCAACTCTCCAACACCCGGCTGCGTTGCAAGAGACTCTGCCGCTGACTGTCCATGCCGGTGCCTTCCGGCGCCTCATCCGTCATATTCACCAGGCCGGCCGCCTCGCCCAGCTCGGCATATTCATACGCATGCAACAGATCGGATGTCTGCCCCAGCAGGTCGCCGATCAACTGCTCCGCTTCGAAATCGAACTCGTCCAGGCTGCGGGTGGGCTTCCCTTTGCCTAGAAACGGGGCAAGTTCGGCCAGCTGTTCCCGCATACGTTCTATACTGCGGTCAAAGGACACTCGCGGCTTTTTGGAATTGGTAAGGACGGTCATAGCACCTCCTTATAGATAAACGCGGTGAGATGATCGATCATACGCCTTGCCGAATAAACGAGGCAAGCAACCTTCTTCTGCCGGTGAGATCCGCGAACAACCGTGAGAGCGATGAGAGTAGGAGCTTGGACGAGACCGGGCTGCCGCGTGGCAAGCGAACAGGATCAAAGGCCGGAGCCTGACAACAAAGCGCTTAGTCGCGCGATCGAGTCACTCGCCAGGCGAGGCCGGCCCCGGTCAGAAGCAGGCAGGACGCGAGGAGAAACGGCGCGCCGGGCACCTGCCACCCGGCCTGCGCCCCGATGAAGTGTGCAAAGATCTGCGTGAAGAGCGTCGGGCCGATCAGACCGGTAACCCCGTTGATACTCGCCGTCGCCCCTTGGAGCCGGCCTTGCTCCGAGCCGCTCACGCGGCGCGACATCAAGGCCTGGGTCGCCGGGCCGGCCAGTCCCCAGAACGCCATGATCGGAATGCCCAGGCAGAAGATCCACCCCTCCGACGCGACTCCGTAGATCGCAAAGCCGACCGCGCCGCAGAGTAATCCCGCGAGCAACGTCGTACGTTCGCCGAATCGCGCCGTGAGCGGCCGGATCAGCACCCCCTGCACGATCATGGCGGCCACCCCCACACCGGCGAGCATCAGACCGACGCTGGCCGTGTCCCATCCATAGCGATAGCCCATGTAGAGCACGGCGACGCTTGGCAGCACCGCGTGGGCGAGATAACCGAGGAACGCGACGGTTGCGAGCCCGAACAATTCATGATGCGACCGCAGCAACACCAGCGAACCGACCGGATTCGCCCGCTTCCAGGCAAAGGCCGCCCGCTTTTCGCGCGGCAACGATTCCGGCAAGACGAAAAATCCGTAACAGGCATTCAAGAGACTGAGGAGCGCGGCGCCCCAGAACGGCAATCGCGGATCGATCGCCCCCAGCCATCCGCCCAACGCCGGGCCCAGAATGAACCCGAGACCGAAGACCATCCCGATCTTGCCGAACGCCGCCGCCCGCTGCTCCGGCGGCGTCACATCCGCAATGTAGGCCCCGGCGGTACTGAAGCTCGACGACGCGATCCCGGCGATCACGCGCCCCGCGAACAGCCAGGCCAGATTCGGCGCCAGCGCCATGAGGATGTAGTCGAGTCCTAATCCGAAGTTCGACAGCAGGACGACCGGCCGCCGGCCGAACCGGTCGGACAAAGCGCCTTGAATAGGCGAGCAGATAAACTGCATCAGCGCCCAGGCCGTTCCCATGTAGCCGAAGATCTCCGCCGCGCGGGCCGTGTCGCCCGACAGAAACTCTTCGACGAGCTTCGGCAACACCGGGATCACGATCCCGAAGGACAGCATGTCGAGCAGCACGGTGAAGAGGATGAAGAGGGCCGCCGCCTTACGCGGCTGACTGGTTTTCGTTGTGTCGGGCATGGCGGGGCATTCTAGCAGGCCGCTGCATGAGTAGACACTGTCCCTGGCGGCACATTCGAATAGAACCTGGTCAGAACCCCACCGACAGTCCGATCGTACCCAACAGGGCGGCCCGATCCGCCGGTCCGACGAATTCAGTGCCGAGGCCTCCGTCCAACACGAGCCGCGACGACAGTTGATGCCGCAGACCGATCTCAAACCCGGTGTGATTGCGCTGCCCGCGGAGATCCGACTCGCGCGTGTACACACTGGCAATCAACGTGTCGCTGAAGCTCGTCGGATAGCCCAAGGGATAACTCACCGCGGCGACGGCGCGATAGGCGCCGGGCCGTTCCTGTCCCTGCGGGGAACCGAGGACGGTGTAGCCCGCATTGAGGTGCGCGCGCAGCCGCCCGAACGAACGGGTGAGAATGCCGGTCATCTGCGTGTCCACGCCCTTCGAGTTCACGCCCGTGGGCAGATCCACCTCCACCCGCGCCGCGAACGCCGGCAGACTGATCGTTTCGGTGTTGAAGTTGTAGAGCAGGCCCAGATGCAGGTCGCCCGACTTCGCCGCCCCGACGAGGGTGTTGGGATCGGACATCAGATCGCCCTGGATCTCGACCTGCGTGTTGTCGAACGCCCCGTAGATGATTTGCGGCTGGAACGTCACGCGGGTGCGACCCTCCCGCCGGTCGTTGAAGCGCACGCCGCCTGCAAGGGATCATACACAGCGACTTGCAGGTAGTGATACGACCAGATCGTCGCATTGAACAACGGAAACCGGTTGCGGAAGGTCTTGGAATAGGGAAACTGATCCAGCCGATGATGGTCCAGCCGCTTGGCCGTAATGGCATAGGCGCTTTCTTGATAATAGGCCAGCACGTCACGGAGCGCGCGCGCTTTGTCAGCCTCGTCGGAAGCCATGATGTCGTAGGTGGCGCGATGCAGGGCATGCGCTTCATCGAACGTATTCTGCGCGCGCCAGGCCAGCTTCATGTAGGTCGGCGCGATGGCCTCTTCGTTCGGGTTCAGCCGCGCTTGGTGGCGATGAAGGCGAGGGGTTCCTTGCGCGCCCGGTCGTCGATGGCCTGGACGTCTTTCCCGCCGGTCAGGAGTAAGTTCTCATAGAGGTTGGAATGGCCGAAATCGACGCCGTTGAACTCGCTGTCGAGCTCGGCCAGATCTTCGCGCAGCGCGAAGTTCCACAGCGCACGGTAGTAGAACCGCTTATCGCGGGGTTCGAATTGTCTGCACCCGGCCAGTGCCAGGGCAACTGTGGCCATACAGATGAGTGCTCCGAGACGGATGGACGTGTGCCGCATCATGACAAATTCTCGTATTCCGGATGCTTGCAGGCCCCGCGCAGATCACCGACGGGCCCCGCTCCCTCAAAATAAAGAATCAGACTACCCGGCGTCCATCGCACAGAGACTCCCTGACGAAACAGAGCCCCTCTTGCGCCAAGACCGGGCCAGCGCTACTCTCTCGCGATTCATCGGGAAGAGTGCGTGATCGGATTCTATCCAGGAGGGACCATGCGAGTTGTCGTCGTCGGTGCTACAGGAACGATCGGGTCCGCAATTGTCGCGGCCCTATCCGCGCGTCATGAAGTCGTGGCCGTGGGAAACAAGCGCGGCGCAATCCGCGTGGACCTCGCCTCAACCGAATCCATCGAACGGATGTTCGACGCCGTCGGCACGTTCGACGCGCTCGTCTGCGCGGCAGGCCGAGCCGCGTTCGCCAGTTTGGACGACCTGAAAGATGCTGATTTTCAGCTCGGGCTGTCCAACAAACTGATGGGGCAGGTCAACCTCGTCCGCATCGGCCGGAAGCAAATGCGCGACAACGGCTCTTTCACCCTCACCAGCGGCGTCCTGAGCCGCGAGCCCATGAAGGGCAGTGCATCGATCAGCATGGTCAATGCGGGACTCGAAGGCTTCGCCCGCGCCGCCGCCCTGGAGCTCCCGCGCGGCATCCGCATCAACGTCGTGAGCCCGCCCTGGGTGACCGAAACGTTGATCGCCAGAAAAATGGATCCGTCGATCGGTCTCCCCGCCGCCACCGTCGCGCAAGCCTATCTCGCCGGCGTCCAAGGCACCGCCACCGGACAGACGCTCGATCCGCGCACCTTCCCCGCTAGATAAATCCGCACAGGCCGGCAGTGCAATTCCAACACCCGGCTCTCAGCCTCGATGAGAGCTGGGCAAGCAACTGCCCACCTCGCGCCTACACCACCGGGCCCCCCGCAGAAATCTCGCCGAACTGCGCCGGACCGGCAAGCACGTCCCCGACGACAGCGTTAGACCGCCCGATCGACCGGCGATCACCGCCTTCGAACGTGCGCAGGAATGCGGGCATGGCCACGACGGCACTGCACAAAGCGGAGCACCTTCATCCGATCGCCTGCCCGCTGTTTACAAATCAACCGTGATCCCAGGCTCGTCATTTGGCAAACGTTCGCACGTAGGCCAGCACATCCCGGCTCTGGCTCTCCGAAAGATTTCCCTTCCAGGCCGGCATATTCGGTTTGCCATGGTGGATCGTCTTCAGCAGGTCGGCATCGGATTTTCTGCTGGTCGACGGTGACGTGAGATTCGCCGGATCCGGCCCCAGGAGCCGATAGCCATCTCCCCCACCCGCAGCCCCGTGGCAACCGGCGCAATTTCTGATAAAAAGGGTCTTGCCGCGCGCCGAATCGCCGCGCGGAACCTTGGACTCAGGTTCTCCCTGGACGATCCCTCCATAAAGCAGCCCGCTTATGCAGACCGCCGTTGAGATCCCGACCCGCCATCCTGATGCCATCGTCGCTCCTCCTCACGCCTCGTCAGGTTGACGATCACGCCCCGCTTTGTCCGTAAGAAGCCGTTTGATCAACAGATTACGTTGCACGCATCTTTGACTCAATTCACGGAGATCTCTACGCGTTGTACCGAACGATACCCCTTCAGACCGGCACGCTCAATGGAGGGAGAAGAAGTCGGGCGTTGAGCGAACGCGCACGATCGGAGACAACGCTCATTAGAAAGGAATGCGGAGGCCCAGATGAAACTCATTCGGCGAAAGCCCCTGCCCGAGCTGACTGCGTAGCCCGACATCGCTTTGCACGGGAGCAGGACCGGTCAACGAACGATTTAACTCCGACGTATACCCGCCGCCGAATCCCGCCCCGAGATACGGCATGATGGTGCGCCCCCCGACGGGATAGCGGCCGCTGATCGACGGAATATCCCGAAAGATCGACGATGCCGGAGAGGACAACGGTAACGAGTCCGGCGCGTAGAACGGCACCTCGGACGCCACGCCTCCCCGAGAAAACTGCTGATTCAGCGACTGCAAGGCGGGAGAGTCGGCTACTTGAAGGTCATCCGCTGCATGGCCCCCAACGGGAACAGCCAGCAACGCGAACCACAACGACGCAATGCAGAGACGAAGATTCATGTTGAGATCATACAAACGAAATTGTATTCACACAAGCCCGCTCCCTGAGACAGAGCGAGATTCTAACACCGGCCTTGTGCAATTGCCCCCCACTAGGCAGACGGCAAGAAACTGTGTGACGGGCTTGATCTGGCCACGATCCCGCCGCATTCCCACGAGGCCGCCCCGCCCCGTCTGAATACATGACCGTCCACTCATCCCACCATCTTGCATCCCATGCTCATCCGGTCTATCTTCTGCTCGTCGGGCATCCGTCTGGATGAGCGCCGACCGCCGGCTTCGAACGCCGGTACAGTCCATTCATCGGAACCCGGCGAACGATATGGGCGTAGCGTCGATTCTTGGCCTGATCATCATCGGACTGCTTGCCTACCTCGGCGCCGTCCGTAAAAAACCTGCCGGGCTTGAATTCTACGCGGGATGCCTCTCCACGATCCTGCTCGTGCTCCTGCTGGAGCTCACGACACAGGGCTTGATCTCACATGTGCCCCAGTGGGCGCAGCCCTGGCTGGCCTTCATCGCCTACCTGGCGATGTCCTTCGTCATCCTGAAAACCCTGGATCTGCTGTTCATCGAAGATTACCTCGTCGAGAAGCGGGGGAAATACATCCCCCGGATGCTCCGCCTGATCTTCCTGCTCGTCGGGGTCACACTCGCGGGCCTCGTCCTGCTACGGGCGGTGCTCGAAATGGATCCGCTGACCTTGATCGCGCTCCCGACCATCGCCACCGCCGTGGTGGGGTTTGCGCTTAAAGACGTCATCGCGCGCCTGGCCTCGGGCATCCAGCTCGGCCGCATGATCCACGTCGGCGACTGGGTCACCTTGATGGACAAAGAGGGGATCGTTACCGACATCGCCTTCGATTACATCACGATCAGAACGCGCGCCTACGATTACATCATGCTCCCCAACGATGCGGTCTCCCAATCCGCCATCACCAACCATAGCCGGCCGGAAAGCCTGTGCGCCCGAGCCATTCACGTCGAAGCGAACTATGCCCATCCCCCGATGCAGGTAAAAGAAATCCTCGTGCAATCTGCGTTGGCGGTCCCAGGCGTCGTCGCCTCTCCGGCGCCGATCAGCTTCGTTGAGGAATTCAAAGAGTCCGGCATCTCCTACAAGCTCAAGTTCTTTTTCCATGACTACGGAGGCCGAGAACGCCTTGAGGGCGAGGTGATGGCCTACGTCTGGTATGCCTTCCAGCGGAATGGTATCGAGATCCCTTATCCCCAACGTGTCGTGCACACCACCCAGCCCCCCGACCTGACGGCGCTGCGGGCCATCGAACTGGCCGGCATGAAGGAGCAATTTCGTGCGATCGATTTCTTAGCCATACTCGACGCAGAGGGGCTGCATTCGCTGGCCGAACATGCGCAGAAACGCGTCTACCTGCCCGGCGAGCAGGTCGTGCGGGAGGGCGAACCGGGAGAGGAACTCTTCGTGGTCATGGAGGGCGAAGCCGACGTCGTGATCAAGACGGGTGATCAAACTACGCCGGTCGCCGCGCTCAAGAAAGGGCAGTTCTTCGGCGAAATGTCCCTGCTCACCGGAGCCCCACGCTCCGCCACGGTCCAGGCAAAATCCCAACTGACCGTCACGGTCATCGGTAAGAGCGCCATGAGCCAGGTGATATCCAAGACCCCCGGCCTGGCAGAACAATTCGGCACAATCCTCGCGACCCGGCAGTCGGCGCTGGCGGCCACGCGCGAAACCGCCGATCGCGCGTCAAAGCTGAGGTCTGTCGCAGAGGATGGACAATCGCTCACCGCGAAGATTCTCCAATTCTTCCGTCGGTCCGGGAACTGATCCCCGACCGGCTCCGGTCATCGACGGTGGAGCCGTAACATGCAAGCCGCCACGCGATTCAACAAGGTCATCTCCGGAGCGGTAGTGGGAGGCGCGGTGTGGCTCCTCGCCTTAGCTCTGCACTGGTCCGGATGGCTCACCGTCACCGAACTCAAGACACTCGACCATCGATTCCATCGATACGCAGATGCCACCAAGGCCGGAAGCGACATCGTACTGGTCGCGGTGGATGAGGCCAGCCTGGAAGCCTACGGCCAGTGGCCCTGGTCCCGTGACCGGCACGGGTACGTCGTCCACTATCTGAAAGAGGCCGGCGCCAAAGCCGTAATCTTCGATCTCCTGTTTCTCGAACCGGATCGGTCGGGGGAAGAGTTTGATGCGGTATTCGCCGAAGAGATGCGGGCCGCCGGAAACGTTTATCTGCCGTTCCTGATGCAGAACGAGCAACAGCCCTCCGGCGGCTCGAACGCTTCCCCTGACGGTGGGCAAGGGTACCCGCTCGAGATCTTGAAAAAAGCGACGATCCCGCTCGACGATCAGAGGGCTCTGCCACCCGAAACAGTCCCGACCTACGCCGGGGCTAAATTGCCCTTGCCGCTGTTCGCGCAGGCCGCTCACGGTCTCGGATATATCAACCTGACCCCGGACATCGACGGAACCACCCGCCGACTCCCTCCACTGGCATACGCGCAGCAGCAGGCATTCCTGCACATCAGCACGGCTGTCGCGCGGGACCTCCTGCAAGCGGATCGAGCCTCCCTGCATCCTCGGGAACTTCGCCTTGGACCGGTGACGATTCCTTTAACCGCGGAACAGGACATGGTCATCGACTGGCACGGATCGCTGGAGAATCACGTCTACCCCGTCTATCCCATCGGAGCCGTCCTCCGCTCCTATATCGACAGGCAGGGCGGGAAGCCGCCCCTGCTCGACCCGGCGCTGTTTCGCGACAAAATCGTGTTCATTGCCACCACCGCCGCCGGGACGTACGATCTGCGGGTGACCCCGCTGTCCCCCTTCGCACCGGGCGTCCTCATCCACATGTCGGCGCTCGATAATATGCTGAGACATCGCCATCTCCAACCGGCCTCGTGGGCGGTCTTCGCGGCCTCCACGCTCGTCCTTGCGCTGGCTACCGCGTGGGCCTTCATGTTGATGCAATCCCAGTGGATCAAGGCCGCCACCATCGCCGGCCTGGCCACCGCTTACTACGGACTCGCCGTCCACGCCTTTACCTCGCACGGACTCTGGCTCGATCTCGCCATACCCGAAGGCGCGCTGGCCGCCTCGTTTGCAACCTCCGCGACCGTGGAGTACCTGACGGAAGGAAGACAGCGCCGGCAACTGCGGACGGTTTTCGACAAATACATGGCGGCTGAGGTGGTCGATGAGATCATGCGGAATCCGGAAGCCATCCGGCTCGGCGGCGAGAAAAAAGAACTGTCGGTGCTCTTTTCTGATATCGCCGGATTCACCTCCATCTCGGAACAGATGGATCCGGAGAGGCTCGTCGAGCTCCTGAACCAGTATCTCTCGGCCATGACGGAGATCATTCTCCGCCACCGGGGCAACGTGAATAAGTACCTGGGGGACGGCATCATGGCGATCTTCGGGGCGCCGCGCGGAGAGCCCAACCATGCCAGCCTGGCCTGCTTTGCCGCCCTGGATTCGCAGCGGGAGCTCGCGAGGCTGCGCGAGCGGTGGAAAGCCGAGGGACAGCCGGAGATCCGCGCACGCATCGGGATCAATTCCGGCTGGCTCGTGGTCGGCAATATGGGGTCCCAGGCCCGGATGGAATACACGGTGATGGGCGATGCCGTGAACCTGGCTTCCCGCCTGGAGGGCGCGAACAAGTTTTACGACACGCTGATCCTGTTGGGTCCCCGTACCTACGAACTCGCCGCCGGGGACATCGAAGCGCGGGAAGTCGACCGCATGCGGGTCAAAGGTAAACGGGAACCCGTGGTAGTCTTCGAATTGCTCGCCCGCAAGGGAGAGCTGCCTGACGAACGACACCGTCACATTGAGGCCTATCGAGCGGGGCTCGAGGCCTACAAACAGCGCGATTTTAAAACAGCGGCCACGCACTTTGAGGCGGCTCTGGCACTCGACCCGAAGGACGGCCCGGCACGGGTTTACTTGGAAAGAGCCAAAGAGTACCTTATAGCTCCGCCTCCCGAACAGTGGGATGGCGTGTATGAACTCACCTCAAAGTGAGCGAGGCTCCCGTGAATCACCAACATGCCTTCCTTGCCATCATAGTCTTCATGGTGACGGCTATGACCATGACCGCTGCCGCCTTGGGCGAAACTCTATACGTCGCGGCCAAGAGCGCGCAGTTGCGCTCAGGAAAGACGTCCCTGGACCCGGTCGTCGCCAGCCTCAAGCTCGGCGAGAGTCTGGAAGTGGTGAAACGCGAGGAGCGCTGGCTGCAAGTACGAACCGCCAAGGGGGTCCAAGGGTGGATCTATGCCAATCATGTGTCCGAATCGAAACCGGCGGGAGGAGACAACGAGCTGGCCGCCCTGGGGAAGGGGTTCAGACAAACCGAGGCCTCGAATGTCACCGCCTCGGCCGGCGCTCGCGGACTTGATAAAGCATCGGAGAGTTATGCCAATCGGGCCGGGATTACCCAGCAGCATCGCGCTGCCGTGGATCGGATGACCGCCAACAAGATTCCCGATGAAGATATCCAGGCATTCCTCAAAACCGGGAGGCTCGGCGAATATGCAGAATAGATCATCACGCGGGCTCCTCGTTGTCGGCCTGGCGCTGTTTGCCACCGCCGGTCTGACCGGCTGTGCGGAAGTCCAGAAGGCTGCCGAAGGCGCCGCACGAAGCTCGGGGAACGAACGGCTGGCGAAGACGATCCATGGCGGCGGAACGCTCATCGGCGGGCTGCTGCCTATCGGCTATGAAGAGGAACAGACCATCGGACAAGCGATCGCCTTGCAGGTCGTGGCCCGCTATGGTGGGGTCTATGACCAACCCGACCTGACGCGATACGTAAACCTGGTCGGCCGTAGCGTCGCGTTGACCTGTGATCGGGCTGACATCGAGTATCGCTTTGCAATCCTCAACCATGACTCGATCAACGCCTTCGCCGCCCCCGCCGGCTACATCTTCGTCACCCGCGGGTTGTTGAAAACGATCAAGAACGAAGCCGAGCTCGCGGCGGTGTTAGGCCATGAGATCGGTCACGTCACCCAGAAACATATCCTCGACGTCATTCAGCGGTCCAAACAGATCGCCGGCGTGGCGGAAGCAGGCCTGGCTTACGCGAACAAGAATCCCGACGCGTTCAAGAATGTGATCGACGGAGCGGTCAAGAAGCTGTTGGATGAGGGGCTGGACCAGGGAAAAGAGTTGGAGTCCGACCGCCTGGGAGTCATCTTCGCATCGCGCGTGGGGTATGATCCCACCGCCTACGAGACATTTCTGGACCGGTTACGGGCCCTCAAAGGCGACGACCGGGCCTTCTTCAAAACGCATCCGGATTTTTCCAATCGGCTCTCGGCCGTTCGGTCCACCATCAGTGAGCAGAAGCTGAAAACCACGGGCATTCTCCTCGCCGATCGCTTCAGCCGCTCATCGAGCGGCGCGCTGTAGAAGACCGGATAGTTCGCTCCTCACCATGCTTGCTCACCTCAAGTCCAACTATCGCCACTCCACCAGGACGGTCACTCTCCTGCATTGACCCTCCGCCGGTTGCTTCCTATACTGCCAAGAGATCGGAGATGCTGTTGTGAAAATTGTCGTCAGCCTGATTATCGGATTCGTGCTCCTCGTCGGCGTGATCCTCGCGCTGCCGTTTCTCATCGATCTAAACCAGTATCAAGACCGGTACAAACCGCTGATCGAAGAGGCGCTGAATCGCAAGGTCCAGCTCCAAGACATCCGCCTGACCATCTGGCCGCGCCTCGGCGCCCGTGTGGGCGGGGTGACCCTCCTCGACGATCCGGCCTTCAGCGCCGGGCCCTTTGCATCGCTGACGTCATTGGATGTGGGGGTGAAGCTCCTGCCACTCCTCAGTAAGCAGGTGGAAGTCGAAGAGATCTCTCTGCGCGATCCGGTCGTAACGGTCATCACTAACAAAGACGGCGTGATGAATGTGTCGACCATCGGGGCCAGGACAGCGTCCTCGTCTACCACAGAGCCAGGTACGGTTCCACCTCCCGACGGAAACCCGTTGCAAATTCTGGCTTTGTTCGCCGTGGATCGCGTCTCGATCAAAGGCGGAAGGCTGACCTATCGCGATCTTTCGACGGCCCCGGTCACGGAATACCAGGTGCAGAATCTCGAACTGCTGCTGAAGTCCGTCCGTCTCGGGCACACGCCTTCGGTCCACCTCAAGGCCACAGTGCTGCCCTATGATCTTCCGGTCACGTTGGACGGTGAGTTCGGCCCGCTGGTCGAAACACTCGAAGTGCAGCAGTACAACTTCGCCTTGGGATTCGGCAAGATCGCGCTCGCTGTGAAGGGGGCACTCGTCGGAGGCAGGTTGGATGCGACCCTGTCTGCTCCCGCCATCAATACGGCCGATCTTCCCGTGGCCTTGCCGCTGCAGAAGCCGGTGCTGATCAAGGATCTGCTGGTGACCGCCAAAGCGCCATACCCGTTCAAGCAAGGAGTGTCGCCCCTGGAGCTGGCAGACATCTCGAATCTGAGCCTGGCGCTCATCATGGGACGCTCCTCCGTACACCTCAAAGGGACCGTCCTCAACGGCCAGGCCCATGTGACGGTGTCATCCGCTTCACTCAACACCGCTGATCTGCCGATCGCCGTGCCGATGACCAAGCCAGTAGAGTTGAAGGATCTCACCGTTACGGCCAAGACCCGTGTGCCGTTCAAACCGACGGCACCGCCGCTGGAAATCGCCGATGTCTCCGACCTGCGGGTCGCCATCGCACTGGGCCAATCGCTGATCCAGGTGAAGGGTACCGTCCTCAACGGCCAGGCCGCCATGACCCTCTCTTCGCCTTCCGTGAATACCGCTGACCTGCCGATCGCTCTGCCGCTGGCGAAGCCGGTGGCGCTCAAAGATCTGTCCGTCACCGCCAAAACACGTGTCCCCTTCAATCCCGCTGCGCCTCCATTGGAAATTGCCGATGTCTCCGACCTGCGGGTCGCCGTCGCACTGGGCCAGTCACTCCTGCACCTCAAAGGAACGGTCCTCAACGGTCAGGCCAATGTGACGCTCTCATCCCCTTCGCTCAATACTGCTGACCTGCCGATCGCCATTCCGCTAGCCAAGCCAGTGGAGATCAAGGATCTCACCGTCACGGCCAAGACCCGTGTGCCGTTCAAACCGACGGCACCTCCGTTGGAGATCGCCGATATCTCCGACCTGCGCCTTGGGGTGATCCTGGGAAAATCTGTTCTGTCGGTCAAAGGCACCCTGCTGGGCGGCCAGGCGAACGTGATTCTCTCATCGCCCTCGGTGCAGACAGGAGATCTGCCGGTCGAAACCGGGCTCGCGAAATCCGTCGAACTCAAAAACCTGCTCATAAATGCCGATCTCAAGGGGCCGAACGCACGTCTTTCCAACGCCTCCTTCCAGCTGTTCGACGGCCAGTTCAAGGCGGACGGAGAAATGTCGACAGCCTCGCCGACTCCGCCGTTTCGCGGCAAGGTCAGGATCGACGGACTCCAACTCGGCCCCGCGCTGGCGGCCATCAGTCCGGACAGCAAGGTCTCAATGAGCGGAACGGCCGCCATGGATCTGGCCGTCACAGGAAGCGGCTTCACCATGCCGGACCTGACCAAGGCGTTAGAGGGACCGGGACATCTGCGGATCAAGAACGGGAAGATCGAAGGGATCAACCTGATGGAGGAGGCGGTCACGCTCTTGAAGGTGGCAGGCCTCTCGCCGGATCGCCTCAAAACGACCGCATTCTCGGCGATGGAAACCGATGTCATGATCAAGCAGGGCCTCGTCACTGTGCAGAAACTGCTGATCGATAGCCACGACTTCCAAGCCACAGGCGCCGGCACCGTCGGATTCGACCAGGCGCTCAACCTTGCCGTAAATCTGCACCTCTCCCCCGCTCTCAGCCAGAAACTGGCATCGTCCTCACCCATTGCCAGAATCGCGCTGAAGGAAGGGCGGCTCAGACTCCCCTTCCAGATCACCGGCAGCATACAAGCTCCCGCCTACGGGCTGGATACCAAGGAGCTGACGGGAAAAGTCCAGGAGCAGGTGAAAGAGAAAGTGAACGAAGCGGTCAAAGGGCTGCTGGAAGGCACGACCAATCCTAAAGACCTTCAACAACAAGGCAAAGACCTGTTGAAGGGGCTACTCGGCCGGTGAGGACAGTCTCGCACGTCGTACCGAACAGAGACCTGCCGGCAATCAGCGCGCGCACACACACCGTACCGCTGAGAGTGCTGCCTCACGTCTCCGGCCTATGTCCAGTGATGCGTGCGTTCGCTACGGCAGGATGATCGCCTGCTCGGCGTGACCGATCGACTTGAGCGTCGTTTCGATCACATCGACCATCGGCGGGGGGCCACAGAGAAAGATGACCGTGTCGGCACCGGGCGCCGGAAGATGCGTGCGTAGCGCCACCTCGCTGATGCGGCCGGTTCCTTGACTCCAGCCAACAGGCGGCTCGCTCAAGACATGATGGCAATGGAAGTTCGAGTGAGCGCGTGCGTACGCGTCCCACTCTGCGCGGAAAATAATGTCAGCCTCGGTCTTGTTCGCATACAGGAGGACCAGTTCGACCGGGAGGCCCCTGGCAAGAATCCACCGAATAATCGCAATCATCGGCGTGATGCCGGAGCCGCCGGCCACGAAACCGACTTTCTTCGCCATCCCGTCTACCCAATGGCCTCCCGGATTCGGCCCGCTCATCAGCACCGTCTCCCCGACTTGCCGATCATGGAGATAGCGCGAAATCACCCCCGTCTCGTATCGCTTCACAGTCAGATCGAAGGAGCCCGTGGCGCCGGGCATCGACGAAGGCGTGTAGGGACGTTTGACGGATTTCCCGTCGATCGTCGCGTGGACATAGAGATGGTCGCCCGGCAGCATATCCAGCGTGGTATCGCTCGGAAGGGCAAAGTGGAAGGTCTTCGTGTCGTGGGTATCGAGATGAATCGCCGTCAGCTCATACGGCACCGGCTGCTTCGACTGAATGCGCCTGACAGAATCAGCAGTCATGCGGTCATCCTACGAGCCTTAGCGCGTGGCCGCAATGGAGGAAGAGAATAGGCGGTGCGGGAAGACTGCTGACGCCGATGCCGCCTTGCGTCAAAACCGATAGCTGAGCTCGATCATATGGAGATCATATCCACGGCCATTGTCTCCATAGAGCGAGGCATCGGACAGATGATGAAACCAATAGCCCACGCCGATCCCCCGATAGACCTTCGCTCGAAGCGCGATATCCCCCACCACCTGGAAGGCGCCTCCCATATCCTGGTTAGCGAATTGGTGCATGGAGAGAAGGGCGACTCCTGCCCCGACCTCTAAGGACAGCCAGCCATCTTTTTTTCCCAATACCACGCCAGGCACCATCGTGGCGATAAAGGCCGTATCACCCGAGGCCCTCAATGCGCCGACACTCCCCATCAGCCTCGTGCCGATGCCCCATCCGGAGTCAGAGTACCATCCCCAGGGAAGCGACCAGCTGGCCATGAGGTCAAATTCATTGAAGAATTGCGTCTCCTTCTTTCCGATGGGAGAGCTTCCGCTCGCCCCTCCGCGCAACCCAATGCTCTCCAAATGAATTTCTTCTGCCTGAATCACACAGGGAGTCACGAGCAAGACAAGCAGTCCGACCATCGCGACTCGCAGCCCTACTCTGCTCCTCAGAAGGGAGCCGATCTGAACGATGCAATTCACCAGGCGAGCGCCGTCAGGCAGACCAAGGCCGCTGGGCTCCGAATAGTGGAGATCGCAATGAATCGTCGTAGTCTCTCAGGGGGGCGAGCGGGTTCGACCTATACATGCGATAGATCGTGAGAACACACTCTTGTTTACTATACAAGGCGAACGACACCTTCGCAACCAATGCATGAAACGCGGAAACAACCGTGAGCGAAGGACAGACGACCTCGTCTAACTCATGCGGCGAGAACAGTCCCACCCCGCAAGGAAGAGGCACGCGCTAGCGCATGCCACCAGCAGATCCGCTGCTCGCGGCATCAGGGACTTGTAGAACGATAGAGAGCGCCCGTCGATCCTCGCCGACCTGCGCCACAATCTTGTCGCCGGTCTTGAGTCGTCCGGCCACCACGCCCTCAATTTTTGTGTCGGGGGTCACCACGAGACGCATCTCGTGACCGGAGAATTCTTTCACGATGAGCTCATTGCCTTCCCAATACATCACATCCGCCTTGATCGCAGCCGGTGCGGTCGACGCGGAACCCTCTAGCGCTACGGCAGGAAGGACTGAAGCAAAGACCAGATAGAGTGCGAGAAAAAGTGCCATCACCAACCCTCCCTCTAGATAGATGTTGAACGGATAGGCATATCATACGTTCCCGCCTATATACTCGCAACTGGGGACGCAGAGCTGATCGCAGGCGAAGCCGGACTGTTGCTCCCAAGCCGATCCTTGCCGCACAATACCGGCGCTATGAAACCGACCGACCCGACTCAGATCGCTCTGATCATCGTCATACACGACAATCTGACTGCCCCCTATGCCTGGCGCCGCGTGAGAAGCGCGACCGGCATTGCGCCGGGCAGCCGCGCGAACGCGGCCAATCAACTCGCCGCCCATCTGCCGAATATGGAACTGAGTCGCTATGAGTGGTGGTTTGAACAGGAAGATACGATGGATGAGGTGCGGTGACCTGATGAAGATGGCTCGCGAACTTGGGCTCGTCGTCGGTCTCGTCCTCCTGACCGAAAGCCTCGTGTCGGGCGGCGAACCGACCTGGCAAGAGCAGCAAAATCTTCCAGAATGGACCGCGCCGGTCCTGACGGAGAAGGCCTTCGCCTCCACCTATGCCCTGTCCACACGGCTCAACCCTTTCTTTTTGCACGGAGACTTCAACGGGGATGGACGGCTCGACGTAGCCGTGCTTATCGTGCACAAGAGGAGCGGACAACAGGGGATCGCGGTCCTCCATGCAGGCGCACAGACCCTGATTGTGTTGGGAGCAGGGCGCGCCATCGGAAACGGCGGGACAGACTTCGGGTGGCTGGATGCCTGGAGCGTCTTCGTTAAACAGGCGGCTCAGCAGAGCGCCACGGGAAAGAAACCGCCTGCGCTACGCGGCGACGCCCTCCTCGTACAGAAGCTCGAATCTGCCAGCGCCCTGCTCTACTGGGACGGGACAACCTATCGGTGGCATCAGCAAGGCGACTGAACGACGGTCCTCGCAGAAGCTACGATACCCACCAGATCCATGCGGCGATCATCGCAAGCACCGCCCCGAGCGGACCGAAAACGAAGGCCCCCGTCATCGCCGCCTCTGTCGACTTATCATGCCGGTTCGAAGAGAAGGAGGAGACCACTGCCATGCCGAGGAGAAATCCCCCGACATAGCCGCCGAACGCCGAGACCAGCAGTTTTCCGAATGTGGCCATAGACGGACCGAGCCTCCACGAGTTGATATTGCAGCACGAAAGAGTACGATCCAGGAGAAGGCCTGTCAACGCGGGTGAAGCGATCCGAAAATGAGAAGGTCCGTGTTCTCCGGCTCAAGGCCATCGCCAGGACTCTGAGTTTGTGTCGAGCCTTGCAGAGGACTATGCTGGCACTGTACGGCCGGTCCCAACCTTCATGAAGGAGGTTCCGTCATGAGAGGCATCCGATCCCTCGCCCTCGTGATTCTGTCCCTGAGCCTGTCCCTGCAAAACCTCGCGCTAGCCGGCGAACAGACCGGTATCCCGCCGGAGACCGTCGCGAACTACCTCCATGCGGTAATCGAAGCGGATCGGACGTTCTACACCATCCACGTGGTCGAACGACTGCAGAAAAGTGGAGCCGTTGCGGCAGCCGAAAACTGGCGGGCCACGAAGAATACCCTCCCTCTGCCGGCCCAGTTCCTCATGGAATCCAGCGCACTTTCAGCGATGACCGGCACATCGGTCCGTTACCGGCTCATTAGTCTCTGGCCGATCAATCCACTCAATGTGCCACGAAGTGCCGCAGAGAAGGCCGGCCTGGAGTCGTTGCGCACGCACCCGGAATGGGTCGTGACCGGCACGGTCACGCAAGGGAGCGAGACGTACTTTCAAGCCATCTATGCCGACCGGGCCGTGAGTCAGTCTTGCGTGGGGTGCCATAACACCCACCCCCAGAGCGCCAAGAAGGACTTCAAGCTGAATGAGGCCATGGGAGGCCTCGTGATCGAAATTCCGATGGGGCGATAGGGCGAACGGCTTGAGCAGGCGAGGGACTTACTTCTGATCCAGTCACCCCCTCCCATTTCATACTGAGGTGGCTGAAAATGGAGATACGCCCAGGGAAGCGCCCGGCGCGGCCTGATGCAGAGCCTGTCACCAAATACGCACCTAGGAGCCTGTCCGAGTAATGGCTGACCATGCGTGACAAGACGTAGATTCACGGCAGGACCAGCAGCGATTCGGTCCGCCGCCGAAGGGTGTGGCCGATACGTGTGCCAATGAGTGGAATTGTGATCGGTTTGGGGGGA